>JAWBNK010000001.1:900000-1143047 GCA_038827615.1 Thermosphaera sp. | reverse complement strand
CCACCTACCTCCTCAACACTCAGCTGAGATATCTCTTCACTCAGCCTCATTACCCCACACAAACCCTTCTCATTCACGTGAACACAGGAGTACTTTCCCTTAACCCTCATCTTAGCAAACTTTCTGAGAGTGTCAATCTCACGCTCTATAGCAGAAACCCTCCTATGGAGCTCTAACACAGCATCCTGCAAGTTCCCGTGGCCTAACCTCTTAATACTGCCCAACCGATCCTCTAGCTCCTTAACTTGAGCTAAGAGCCTATCGACCCGACCAAACAAGTCAGCAAACTGCTTTACCCTAGACCTAACCTCTGAGTACCCGGAGAGAAGCTCCCAAACCTTATACGTACTACAGCCAAGAACTTCAGCAATCTGCCTATACGTATACCCTTTCTCCCTTAACTCAACAGCTTTCTCCCTCAACACAGCATCGTCGTACCTCCTCCTAGGCACACAACCACCCAATAACACAGACGCATACGTTATATAAAAATTATTATAAAACACCCATCACACATAGCACTATCCGCAGGAGTGAAACAGCGGAGAGGTAGTTGTGTGGTGCGTTAGCAGTTCTCGGTCCTGGTGAGTGATCCTGTGGTCAAGCTTTCCGAACTACCTTCATAAGGTTTTAATTCAAGTCTTCTTGAGGTTTTAATGAGTTTTGATGTAGGAAGTTGGTTCTAGTCCGCCAGCTTTTGATGTTTAATTTAGCTTTTCATAAGGTTTTTGAAGGTTTTAGAGTAGTAAAGTGTAATACTCCATAGGTCTATTAGGAATATTTCTAGCCCAGTATCAGGAAATCCGCTAACGAGTCATCTAACGCGTTAGAAGAGATATTGATATAGCACCAGAATCCGTGGAGAGCGAAAATGTCTAGTTAGCGGACGGCTTTCACTCAGGTCGTAGG
The DNA here is from genome assembly GCA_038827615.1 of Thermosphaera sp. NCBI lineage: Archaea > Thermoproteati > Thermoproteota > Thermoprotei > Desulfurococcales > Desulfurococcaceae > Thermosphaera > Thermosphaera sp. The sequence continues at coordinate 1,142,138 of JAWBNK010000001.1, read as the reverse complement.
ATAATTTTGCCACATTAATCACATCTATTCTCGCCAATACTTCACGTTGGTAGACATTCAGACTGCACGCCGCAACGTAGAGGTATATACAGTTTTAATTTTTAATATTGTGTAAGATGGCGTGGTCACGTATACAGTATCACGAGATCGAAAAACGTAGAAATAACCAAGCGAAAACCTCTATGAAATACATATTTAGATTTAGACCTGAATAAAATAAACGCGAAAGCATACTTCTACGTAGAGATTAGGTTGGAAAACTTGTTCTGATATGTAGGTAGAGAAGAATGAATTACCGATTATAATACGAGAATATGAGAAGATATGATATATTGATATGTGGGGTATCTTGATACGTTTTCTCATTACGAATCAATTATACTTTAACTTCAACGAGATGGGTAGACTATATAGAGATAATTATCGTTATATACAAGTTCGTATGCTTGGGTAATATTATCCATAAAGGGTTCTAAGGGATGATAGTAATTCCAAAACACACTAGTAACAGGCCTATCTGCTAATCTCTTATTTATAATTATGAAATCTACGTCCTTACTGGTAATGTCGCCTTTTAGCAGCGCATCATAAACATCAGAGCTGAAGAAAACCGGGTGCAAAGTTACACCGTTTTCTGCCAATAATACCGTGAATATGCCAAGAGTACGAAAATCAGATAGAATTCTAATCTTGCTTGTCCTATCACATAGAGAAAGGTATTGATAGACATAACTGGCATCTTTGTACGAATAGGGAAGAAGTACCACTTTATCCTCCATTATAAAAAACGTATAGGTTAAGGCAGATACCATCGATGCTAAAATAACCAATACCATGAAGATTTTGCGGAGTTTGTTAAATTTAAAGTTAGCCAGTATTATCGATGCAACTATTGGGTAAACAAAGAAGAATAGATCGTACCTTGGATAACCTCCATAAATGATGTATATAATCATGACAACAATAGGCATCATTGAAATCGCTGTAACAAATACTAGAGCCTGATTGATAGACAGCATCCTTTTGTCTACAAGAAGTTTAAAAGTAACTACGAGCAAAAATGCTGTCGTGATTAAAGCTACAAATATGACTCTGGCAATGTTGAGAATGGAATAATACCAACTCATGCGCATTATAAAAACATAAGGATCCTGTTCTATCTCGATATTACCCATCATCTTACCTAAAACCCTTGAAATAGCTAAATAAAGGCTAAAATCCCATCCCTGGCCCAATGTAATCTTCTCTATTGTCTCATATAGTATCTCGTTGAAAGAAAAAAGAATTACAAGGATAGACAAAATCATAGCATCACGACTGATCTCTCTAGATTTATTCCTTAACAGTAAGCTTAGCACGAGCTTTAGGGCTAGAATGGAGATCAAAGACATATAGGCCGTGTAATAGATAAAATTCAAGGCAATAACTAATGTTACTCCAGCGATTAGATCACTTTGCTTATATTTTTGGTAGTAAGAGTGTTTATACAAAACTATTAGCAGTGATAGGAACAAAATATAACCATAGGTAGGAATATACGTGCCTATAAGAGGAGACGTGTAAACAAACGATATAAATGGAACTAGATAGAGAGCTCTAATCGTATACGAAGATGGATTACATAGTGCCAGTATCATAGTATATAGTAAAATTATCAATACAATGCCCAGCGGAAAGTTTTGATATACTTTCGCGTCCAAACCCAAGATTCGTTCAATTATTAAGAAGTGAAGTTCGTGAAGAGGATGCACCCTTACACCACTACCTATGGAGGTTTTAAATGAGGTCTCTTCATAAATAGGAAGAGAAAGTGCATCTTGATAATATTTGACGAAGGCTACTGTTCGATAGTTAAAATTGTCTGTTATTTCATAGAAACACACTATTAATGTTGGTAAGAGGATCGATGTCCAGAGTATCGCTAAAGTGTGACCTTTAAGCATTTAGCGTTCCTCACTATTTATTTTTAACATACATTTCAAATATCGTTTTTAATCTCTTTGCTACGGATTCTATTGAAAATCTTTTTTCCACGTATTCTCTTAAATACCCTAGGTTCACGTTATCATAGTTAGAAATAATCTTAATGATAGCCTCCGCAAGCTCAATAGGCGAAACCGACTTAGCAAGAAAGCCGTAGTTCAAAGGTTCAAGTATTTCAGGTACCCCTCCTACGGGGTATGCAACCACCGGCTTACAGGATGCAAGAGCCTCAATTATTACAAGCCCAAACGCTTCTTGGCATATGGAGGGGACAATCACTACGTCTGCGGCTGTATAGGCGTCTAGTATTGAATTTTCATCATAATGTCCTAAGTATTTTATATCGTTATACAGTCCATATGAATACACAAGTTTTTCGATGAATTGAAAATAAGCTACATCCCTCATACTTGATGAATGAAACTGGCCCACGGGTCCCACAATAAAGAGCTTTACTTTTGTAGAAGACAGCTTTCGACGAACTATTTTGAAAGCTTCTATTAAATGATGTAGTCCTTTTTCAGGTGTTATTCTGCCAACGTATAATAGGACAACCCCATCTCCATCTATTCCAAATAAGTCTCTTAACTTAGACTGTTTTGTGTCTGAGCATTTATACTTGTTGACGTTGATGGCATTATAGACAACGAGAACTTTTTCAGCAGGTATCTTAAATCTTTTCATGATCTCATTCTTTACGTACTTGCTTACAGCTAAATGTAAATCGTATTGTTTGAGAATTACTTTGTTAATCATATTTGGTTGAGAAACATTGTGGTGGTGCATAATTAACAGCGTATTTTTAGAGCGAGTCTTCTGAAAGAGTATGGGTGAGACAGCTGTTGTTAACGAATGGTTGTGGATCACATCGATCGAACCATATGTCTCCTTAATGAATGACATAATGTTATAGATGTATAACGTCGTCTTGGTATTCAATTTCTTAGCATGAGGGTTAAACTTGTACATGGATTTATCTATTATTTCGTCGAAAATAGAGATCTCTCTTGGATAAGTGTGCCTAATTATCCCATCTATTTTATTGATGCCGCGCTTCTTATTCACAGAGATCAAGTGAACCTCTAAACCTAAGGCTACTAGTGATTTTGAGATATTAAAAACAAATCTTTCAATTGCTCCGCCCTTAAGGGGAGGAGAAGGAATAAGATTCGTGGATACTTCTACTATCCTCAAAGCGCTACGCCCTCCTAGCAAGATCTAGTATATGTTTCCATTTAATTTGTACTGGAACTTTACTAAAGGATTTTAAAACTCTTTGTCTAGCATTGGTTCCAATTTTAGCTATTTTATAGTCATTGCTGAACAATTGTTTTATTAGTTTAAGTAATTCTAAAACGATGTTCCCATTTTGTATGATAAATCCGGTAACGTTATTATCAATTACGCTTGGTATACCACCTATGTCCGTCGAAATAACTGTACAACAACTTGCCATAGCTTCAATGATAGTATTCGGAAGCCCGTCGCTCCTAGTGGGCAAGACCAATATCTTTATTTTTCGATAATAGTTTTGTAATCGATAACGTGGAACTGACGGAATGTAGTCAACAAATATAGCACTTTCGGGGTCTCTGTATTTTTTTGCGAAACTTTCTACCACATGCCTTAAAGGTCCATCACCTATTATCAGCACTCTTACTTTTTTATTGAGAAACCTAGGTAGATATTTCATAGTTAACAGGAGCTCTTTAATATATCTTCGCTCTTCTAGTGCACCAACATATCCTATGTCATATATTCTCGATTCAAACTTTTCGCAGTCTTGAAAGAAATAATCTTCGACACATAGGTTTGCGAAATCTATTAATTTATTTTTAAGTAAAGCATTAGTTACTTTTGAAAAAGGTACATGCCTCCTCATTGTAGGAGCCTCAATAAGTAAATAATCGGCTAGTAAGGTATGAACGAATTCGATCAGATATATGAGACATCTCTTTGCGGCATTCTTCAGCGAGTTCGCTTCTATCCCCATATAGCTGAAACCTCCTGCAAAGACCAGTAGTCTGCTTTTCGAGGAAGAGAGACGTGACAGCATAACATTGGCTATGTTTATTGTGCCAGTAATTAGAATACCATCACACTTTAGGTATTCACGTATTCTTGGGAGCTGAGCTAGACTAATAACAATATCCTTTAATAACGACTTTTTCTTTTCAATAGAGTTAAATTGGGGTTCTAGTATTACGAATCTTACTTGAGGACCTCCCGAAAATCGTTCTCGACGATATGAAGAGAAATCTATTACTGCTTCTTTCTCAATGCGTGTTGCCACAATGTTTATACAATTCATCCAAGGCGATAATATCTCGAGGAATTTCATAATATGCGCCGCACGACGACTCGTAATGTTCCCACTAAATAGTATTGTTACACATTTCTTTTCTTTATCTACATATACTTTATCACCTGAAACAACTACATTAATTATTGGCGCTAAAGTGAGCAGTGTAAACAGACGAAGAGGCTTAAACATACTTGTTGTAGTATTCTTCAACTCGATACAACCTCTTTATATAATTTTTCAACTAAAGAAGCTATGATGTTCCAGTCGAAGTTCTTAGCATATAGTGTTGCGTTCATGGACATGTACCTTTTAACATAGTCGTTAGTGAATATGTTCTCTATAGCTTCAGCCAGAGCAACATAATCTCCTGGTTTAATAAGTATTCCAGCTTTACTTGACTTTATAAGCCATGGAACTCCGCCAACCTTTGTTGCTATGACCGGTAATCCTGATGCGAAAGCCTCTAGAATCACTGTAGGCAAGCCTTCGTAATATGAAGGTAGTACAAATAGGTCAGCAACTTTGTAGATATACACAAGAAAGTCATCATTTACTCTCCTTAATATTCTGATGCTTTCTGTTAACTGCAGAGAGCTAACCAGTTTTAGTAACTTGCTATAATCTGGACCGTCACCAACAATCAGCAGGCTAATGTTGCTATACCCCTTTTTGACAAGTAATTTGAATGCTCGTACTAATGTTTCTACGTCTTTACGTGGTATAAGTTGACCCACGTATAGAATAACATGTTGCTTTAATCTCAACGACGACTTTATATATTGCAGGATTTCTTGTGGAATAGCTATATTAAACCGGTCGTAGTCTATGCCGTTTGGAATCATTCTAACTTTACTCTCTGGAATTAATTTAGTAAAGAACTTATATGCTATTGGATCTAAGACTACTATTAAATCAGGCTTAGATAGGAGATATTTAGTCGTTGAGCTGTGATAAAATTTTGATAACATACCAAGCAACTTTCCCTTGTAGTAGCCATACGCATGAATAGTTAAAATACATGGCTTATTCAAGTATTTACTTAGAATTACTGAGAGGTCTGAGTGCCACTGCATGTATGAATGAATATGTATGACATCACTATCAGCTAGCAAACTTTTTCGCTTGATTAACTCCAAGGTGACTCCATAACTCCAGAAGTAAGGCATGTACGGTGGATGTGTAGACAGTCTTATAACATGAAGATTCTTATCTAGTAATTCGATAGATTTGCTATAAGTTAGAGCTCGAAGAACATTCACGTGCTTTATGACATCAGTAGTCACTATAAATATTTTGTAATTATTTTTCAGCCTAATGGTTAAGTTGTAAACATAGTTTGATAATCCATCAATGGAAGGTCTGTATTTTCCACATATATGAGTAATTACCATTGTCATCCATGGTCACCATGCAGTATGTCTATCTCCTACAATTAACCTGTGATAGAAAAGAGCTGCTTGTATAGCTTTCCTAAGTTCCTCTGGTATAGCGTTTTTATAACTGTTGTAAAGACGTAGAAAAATATCAACTAGAAGAGAACTACTATACAGAATCTTCTTTTGAAGGCTAATGCCTAACATCATACTGAGCATGAGAGACGGGGCAAATGCTATGGGAAAGTTCTTAATATTTTTAAGGTCCCCCTCATGTTCTAGCGAGAGAAGTAATGCAATACACCTCTTAACCAGATGAGCGCCCTTCGTTACATCATATAAGAACCTTAAAACAGTATTGCTAGTAAGGTTCCTGAGTAAGTAATGCTTAATGTAATAATAATCCAAGTAATTGATTGTTCTATGTCCAAGTACGTCATGTAGCAATACTATTAATGCATCTAGTTCGGGGGAAGGAATTGAAAAATTATGGATACCGAGAAAATTGACGTGTGTTCTCTTTGAAAATAATTGGTGTTTAATATCGAATTTAACGCCAGCATAGATTATTGAGGAATAAACATCTATCCTAGTCATATCTTCTCTAAGACATCTTACCTCGACACCCCGTCGCATAATCTTAAATCCGTAAGTGTTTAACAACCTTGTAAAGTACTCAAAATCCTCTTCATGTATTAATATGTCAATATCGTTTGGTGCATAAGGTATGGGTCTGTAGGTTTTTACGTAAATATACTCTACACCTTCCTTTTTTAATAAATCGTCCAAAAATGTAATCGTGCGAGCGGCCAACCTAACACCTCTTATCGAATCTCTAAGGTACGCTCCACATACCCGCGTTATTCTTAAGGGAATGTCTTTTGTACAATGAGTAACGTAATAAAAGTCTAGTTGATTTAACAGTAAACTGCGGCAAGCTTCACGTGGAGAGACGCTTTCAATCAATAAATCCAGCTCTTTACAGATTTCTCTACTATTGCTGATCATGTATCATTTCCTCTTTTGTAAATTATATTTTCAAAGGTGGATATTATAAGAGCGTGAGTTTCTAATAGAGAGAGGTGAGATGCGTTTATGATAGGAAAGCCAAGTAACTTTGCGTATATTTTGTACCATTTTCTCAAAGTATCGTAATGCTTCCTTGGCATAAGCTTGTCGTGCACATCTTTCATTCTTTTATATGCGATTGAGGTAGGGATGTCAAGAATAACGCAACGATTGTTAATAACGTGCTTTAAGATAGCATAAAATAGTCTGTACTGGATTTTATTTACAGGAATCAATTTATCGAAATAGAATCTATCGTAAATAATAATCACATCTGCTCCATAAACGATTCTACTTATAATAATTTCAAATTTTAAGTTAATTATTACCAATAACAATAAGGCGAGATTTGTTACGTATACTGTAACGGGAGGAGTTTTTATATGAGTGCTCAGACCTGTTCTATAACTGCGTATTTGTGCCTGTTTAAATAAGCTAGTTAGTTTCCGCATCTTATCATTAAATCTCTTAAGACCCCATCCCACGAAGTGGAATGGTTTCAATATTACTACACTATGACCTTTACTTAAGAGATATACTTGAAGAAGCGCTGCCTGGGTGGTTTTGCCAGCACCATCAATGCCATCAAGACATAACAACATAGTCTCACTTTTTACATTAATAGCATATTATATATTCGATACAGTCTATCACTTACTTTCTCGGCATTGTAGACCTCCATAATAGTTCTTCTCGCATTCATACCTATCTCATTTCTCAAAGTATGGTTTTCAATCAGATTTCTTACAGTCAAAATAAAACATTTCAAGTCGTCTGGTTTGCACAACACACTATTTATCCAACTATTTAACGATTCGGCAATAGCCCCAACCGTAGTTGTTACGACTGGCTTACCGCATGACATAGCCTCAAGCAGAAATCTCGGCAAATCCATGAAACCATAATTTTTCCTCAGTGGCATGAGAACTATGTCGCTTGAATTTATAACGCAGTTAATATCCTCTCTGTAACCTAGTATTTCTACATGTCTATCAATTCCATTACTCCTTAGTAAGCCCATGATGTAGTTATACTTATCCAGTCTTGTATTGATGTCTTTCAATGGTATCAAGCCTTTAATAGGATAACGATAACTTCTTATAGCATACCTAATTACATCTATAAAGAACTCTATGCCGCGTGTGGGGGTCAAGTCGCCTGCATATAATAATACAATGGTCTCATCATCTATTGAGAGCTCGTCTCTAATTTTATTTCTACATTTCTTATCAGGCTTGAACTTTTCAGTGTCTATAGCTATGTGTGGAAACCATATAACTCTTTTAGCAAAATGCCTCTTTAAAGCATTACGAACTCTCTTGCTTAAGGTGATAATGAGATCTGCTGGTGCGTATTCAAGAGATACGTGGCTCGAAAGTAATGGAACGATTAGAGACTTCAAATCAAACTCCCCAAATACATATGGACTAAACGTACTTGAATACTGTGTAACTACGATTCTAGAATCTTTAAACTCAAAGAGAGATTTGATTTGAAAAGCTATGAGAGAATTAAGAGTCGCAAATGATGTGTGGATGTGAAATATGTCAATAGGTAAGCGGGCATATATACTTTTTAAGTACAGGGGTAGCACCGTAATGAAGCTAGGAGCGCCGGTTAAATGCGAGTAAGCTGAACGATGTTTAACTACGGGGATGGAACATATTTTTAACCCTCCATATTCCGTTGATTCCATATCATTCAAACAGGTAGATTGTTCCTCACGGGACCATCCCTTTGTGATCAAGAGAACTTCAATACCTTTCCTAGCCATGCGTCTGTATATTTCATGGACAGTGTTTTTAATTCCTTCATTTAAGGGAGGGTTTAAGTCTGTACCGATTACTCCAATAGAAAGCATAATCTCATCTCTATTTCTCAGCGTAGTAATTATTTATTGCTTCATAATAAGTCTGTATCGTCCTAAGAATAATATGTTCCGAGGAACGCGTCTTGAGGAGTTTTTCTTTATTTTCACGAACTTTTCTACGAATAAACTTTTGATTCTCCGCTAGTAACTTGTATGCCTTACCTAAACTTTCAACAAGAGCTCGAACATCTCCAGGAGGTACATAAAAGCCCCAGAAACCATCGAGTAAGTAATCATACACACCACCAACTAGTGATGTTATAAATGGCTTCTCTAAAAGTATCGCTTCCTGAAGGACTAGAGATGTAGTCTCTCCGCTTAAGGATGGTAAAATCACAACATCACATGCCCTATAGAGAGCTCCAAGCACACTATCCGTTACTGCCCCCCAAAACATTATCCTCCCCTTAAGGTTAGGGTTAAGTTCAACGCTTCTTCTTAGTTTGACTTCAAGAGGTCCTTTACCTACAATCATAAGAAGAGAATTCTGAGGAATTATGCTGTCTCTTAACGCTATATTAAATGCGTCTAAAAGAATGTGAAGACCTTTTCGGTAGACGAGCCTCCCAACGTATAGTATCTTGAATCTCTCACCATTCTTAATATCACTATATGTTTTTTCATCATACTCTTCTAGAGAATCTACTGTAAGAAAATTGGGAATGTATACTAGTTTATCTTCAGGGACTCCATGATTAATCAACTCGTAAGCCGTAGTACGTGTAACTGTTATTATTTTATCTGATGCTTTAAATATCGTTCTACTTACTGATATGTCATATATATCCGAAACTAGGTTTTTCCAGAAGTTATCATAGTGTAACTTAGATGTGTGTATAGTTAGAACCATTGGACGCCTGATTATCTTTTTTAAGAATGATAAAATCGCAGAACCATAAAAATAGTGGTCATGAACATGTATAACATCTGAATTTATTGTAGAGAGAACCTTGGGTAAACTGTGTAAAAGTGGATTATTAAGTGGGGCTATACAATACCTGAGAGGAATTATAGTCAGATTGTCACCTTTGTAGGGCGGTATAGTTGCATTAGTATAAGGGTCTCTATATGCGGTAACTAATGTTACTTTAATACCATGTTTAATTAAACCACGAGTTAAGTAATATACATGTTTTTCGAGCCCTCCGGTTTTGAAGTTGAAATATGAGCACAGCATTGCGACGTGCAGTGCTTTATCACCTCTCATAATGTATACCGGCTCTCATTCTTACTTTTGTAGCACCTCGTTACATGGTAGGTGGAAGTGTTCGTTTTCTGGATACCCGCTTAGGTGTGTGGTATGCCATGCCTTACACTTTGGGCAGTATACTCTGTATATTTTCTTCTCCTGGTTTATCGCTTCAGCTACGACTATAAGTCTTCTTCGGGCTAGCCATAGCTTGATGCTTTCTGTCAGCTTCTTTGTGAGAGTCTCTCTCAAGGTGTCTGCCTCTAGTTGCTAGTCAGGTAGTCTTGTTCCGAGCTTTTCTTCGGCGTATCTCTTTACTTCCTGGTACCTCTCCGGTTTGAATGCTGCTTTTATGTTTGGGAGGACTTCTCTCGTTATGTAGTTTATTGCTTCTTCTCTACTGAGGCTACTCACAACCTCGTTGATCAGTTCTTTGAATGCAATCACGTATAACTCCGTGTCGTCTTCCTTGCTCCTCTTCATTGTCACAGCCCCACTGTAACTAATACTGTTGTCCTCCATATATGTCTTGATAGTCTGTATCCTGCTGGCTATAGATGACTAAACTAGTGCTTTGTTTCGGCAGATTTGGGCTGTTTTGACATACTTCTATGCGAAGTTTAACTTCGTCTAGTATCCGCATCGGCTTTCTCCCGAGAGGCGAGAAAGTTGATGCCGTTAGTATTCTCTCGACTTCTGGGCTACCTAGAGCTGGGATTCTGGGTACCGTATGTTTTTAGCTCGCTTATGGTCTTCTTAAGCCCTTCTTCGAGTGGTGTTGGCTTAAGTTGGGTAAGCCTCACTATCTTGCTGATGTCGGCTACACTATGCGTTATGTCTCCAGGTCTCGGTGGCATACGCACTATCGGTAGCTCCCTACCCAATAGCTTCATGATGGTTCTAGCGAGCTCCTCGATCGTGGTAGGCTTTCCAGAGCCGATGTTGTAGACTTCGTTGTCGAAGACCTCCTCCCTAACTATGTGTTCGATCACTTTAGCTACGTCTTCAACGCACACGAAGTCTCTAGTCTGAGTTCCTTCGCCGTAGATTACTAGTGGTTCACCCCTCGAGGCTTTCTCCAAGAAGACCGTTACGACACCGGCGTACGAAGAGCTCTGACCAGGTCCATACACGTTGAATAGCCTCAGAGTTACGTACTTTAAGCCATATATAGATGCGAAGACCTTCAGCACTTCCTCTCCCTGAAGCTTGCTCAACCCGTAGGGCGATAGAGGTCTCACTGGGTGATCCTCACCTATGGGTAGCTTCAGCGGCTCTCCGTAGACTGCTGCTGAACTTAGGTACACTAGCCTTATACCCCTCTTCCCGCACTCGTAGCCAACCCTAGCGGTACCCAAGACGTTGTTCTCGAAGTACTTGATGGGCTCTCTAACTGATTCCTCTACACTTACGTAAGCCGCAGCGTGCACCACTACATCGACACCACCGTAACCACCGTACTCCCTAACATCAGCTCTTACGATAGGCACCCCAAGCTCTTCAAGCCTCCTCAAAGCAAAAGCACTCGACCTCTCCATAGTGTCAACAACTACAACATCGTACCCCCTCTTAGCTAGGTAGCGCGCTACGTTATGACCGATAAAACCTGCGCCCCCGGTGATCAAGACTCTCACGGACTCCACCCTAGTGAGTAGATCCAGCCCTTAACGCTCTACGAAGTCCTAGAGTTAGCATAGAGTTACCCCTTCATCAAGTCTCTCAATATACTTTTTATACCTCGAAGGTGTATCCACATCGCGGGGGTAACCGTTTTGCCTTCCACTTGGAGGGTTAAAGTTGTGAAGGGTAGGTTCTACCTGTACCATGGGGATAAGTACGTTGGTCCTGTGGAGGATATCGTGGGTGTTTATGAGGGGTGGCGCCGGGGGCGGGATTTGAACCCGCGCGGGGTGTTCCCCCACCGGCTTAGCAGGCCGGCGCCCTACCAGGCTAGGCGACCCCGGCTTCGGTTTTCATATTACCTCTCTTGTACTTATTAATGTTTCCCCTGGTTTTTCAGCCCCTCCCAGTAGTCTGCGATGAGCCTAGCCGTTAGAGCTATCACTAGGGCGTTCCTCGCTTGTATGATCCAGAATACTGGTGAAGACGCTGAGGCTGGATTGTTCTCCACCGGGAGGCCGAGCCCCATATAGTGGTTTAAAGCACTCCTTATTGCTGCGTCGTGGAACCAGGTGATTATCACTAGGGCGTTCAACAGCTCGGAGGCCAGTGCGGAGGCTTGGACCCTCCGGTCGGCTCCGCGGAGGTGGAGCAGGGGGATGATGAACAAGACCGTCTGGGGGACGGCTACAGGGTTCAGGATCCACGCTGCAGCCACTATTGAAGCCGCGTGGTCGGCTAAGCCCCCGTTTGTCGAGCGGAGGCCGTAGAGGATTAGGATCAGCGAGGATGCAACCCCCCACGCTGCAGCGTATAGTGCCTGAGGGCTCGCCGCGCCCGTGAACAACCAGTATATGCTGCTGTTGAACACGGGGCTGACGTACTTGGAGACGAGGTTTTCGAAGGAGGGAGGGCTGGCTAGGTAAAGCGCGGCGTAGGCTGCGGGAGCCGCGGCGAGCCCAGCGTAATCCTTCAGGGAGCCGGCTTCAAAAGCCATGTAGGCTATGGTGAGCCCCAGGAGGACGGTGAAGAAAGGGTTCCAGGCCGTTAAAACGCTCGATAACAAGAGGGCTCTCGAATACTTCTTGTCGAGGAGGCTTGAGACGAACAGGATGTAGAGGGGGAGGGCTATTGAGTCGAACCCGTATACTCCGTAAACGATTACGCTGGCGAGGCCGATTGGGAGCTGCCCGCCCAGGTCGCGGCCCCTGGCCCAGCGATGGAGGAGCACCAGCGCCGTGAGAACCGAGAGCGAGGAGGCCAGGGATTGAACAATATACAAGGCGGCAGCGTAGGAGGGGGATAGAACGTCTCCGGCGAGCAAGTATGCGAGCCCGGTCAGCCCAAGCCAGGCGAGACCCGCCAGCGGCGCCTCGGGCAGCTTGTAGTCCAGGTACGGGACCGGGAAGACCCTCCTGCCCAGGCAAAGCATAGCCCTGGCGTCCTGGTTAACCCACTGCACTGCACTGGTGCAGGGGCTTGCCAAAACACCCTTGTAGTAAGAACTGTACACGTCGTTGTAGACTGGGCTGGGGTTCACGACTGCGCGGAAAACCTGTTCCTGAACCTCGACGGGCATGTGAATAATGATTGAAGCGATCAACGCGGCGGCGACGACCGCATAAATCCTCCAATAACCCTCCAATAAGGCCACCAATACTCGTTTATATTGGTTAATCGTTAATTATACTATCGGTGGCGTATAAGCTTGGAGAAGCTGGGCGGGGGAAAAGTTTTCAACATACTGGTCATCACCTTGCTATTCACTGTATCCTTCGCACTGTTCTACACTAGTGCCTCCGAGTTCACGAGCCTCGAGATCCAACGGGGCGGGAGAGGATACGTATCGGACGAAGTCTGGTACGTGTCCTCTGCGAGGAACATACTGTACAAGATATTCCGCGTAGAGCCCAGGCTCGCCAACTCCTCGTACGGCGCCACCATCGTGTACGACGGATTCGTGGACTACGCAAGGCTTCGCGGCGATGCAGCAGTTTTCAACGTGTCTGTGAGAGCGGACTATTCGAAGCTCAAAGGGTTCTACGTGCTCGCCCCGTCCAAGCAGGTTTTCGAATCATACTTGTCCAGGATCAAGGAGTACGTCAACGTCGTCGACGTAGTCCCCGGCTGGATGCTCCCCGACGCGAGCGGGGTCAACCAGTACATCAACTGGGAGCACCCCCCGGTCGTCAAATACCTCGTCGCGCTGAGCATATGGGGTCTCGGAGACTACCCGTTGCACTGGAGGCTCCCCGCGATAGTCGCAGGGGCTTTAACTGTGGTCCTCACATATCTTGCCGTGCTCAGCCTCACTAGAAACCAAGCTGTATCGCTGGCCGTTGCAATCCTCCTAATGCTCGACCCCTTGACGAGGGCGATGTCCAGCATAATGCTCCTCGACATCTACGTGGCATTCTCCACCGTCCTGTCGCTGGCGCTCTTGGTGAGGGGGAGGCTTAAGCAGGCCTTAGTCGCCGGCGTCGTGGGGGGATTGTTCAAGTTCTCAGCACTATTCATCCTCCTGCCCGTTGCACTCTTGATCGCTAGGAGGGATTTGAAGAAGAATCCCTCGCTCTCAACCCTGGTCTACTCAGTGGCAACCACCGCCCTCCTCGCGGCAGGATTGTTCACGGCGTTGACGACTGCCGCATCAATCCCAATAGCCTCCTACATGGGGTTTTCAAACTGGGTTAAACACTCCCTCATAGGCTCGTTCGCGTGGCACGCGAGCGTCAAGTGCACTGGGCCCTCATGCCCGGTTGCGTCGGCGCCGTGGGAGTGGTTCACGGGGGCGAACGCGTTTCCGCTCTACATATATCCGGACGGCTCGGCGCTGAGGGCAACGGGCTCCTGGATCCTCTGGGCTCCATCCCTGATCCTAGCGCTGATCCTAACCCCCGCTTGCCTGCGGGAGAGGAGGTTTGGACTGCTGTGGCTGACTTACCTCGGCGTCCTCGCAGGCTACGTCTCCCTCTGGATCATAGGGGGCAGGAGCCAGTACAGCTTCTACAGCATTCACCTAGCCCCCCTGGTCTACTCTACCCTGGTCTACGAGGCAGCCTTCATAGTCTTCAACAGGGATCTGCTGATCGACACACTCGGCTACTGGGGGCGGTTGAAGGAGGCAATGGTGAAACTGCTGATCGCTTAGCCCCATCCCCGGGTTTTTAAATCAATGACGCACGATTCTCTAACGGGGCTTATCATGGCTGGTGTTATATCGAGGATGCGCTTGATAACCGTTAAGATGCCTGAAATATATGTTGAAGGATTGGATGAGCTAGTCAAAATAGGGAGGTACAGCAGCAGGAGCGAGGTCATCAGAGTAGCCATCAGGGATTTGTTGAAGAAGGAGCTCTGGATCAGTGAAGGCGAGTTGTCATAATTTTTCAGCTAGCCTTCTCACTCTCCTAACTATTAACTCTATCAATGGGTCGTTTTCATCGAGCATCTTCATGCTCAGCGGAGGGTTGAAGTCGGGAATTATTCTCCTAAGAGTAGTAAGGTCCACTGGGGATGGATAGACCAGCGGGTTCAACACCTCTATCGCCATCGCCTGCCTCGAACCCTTTATGTACTTGTAATCCCCCTCGCCGACCCCGGCGTCAGGTATCCTTGAAAGCCTCCTCCAGACCTCCTCGGGAGAACCCCTTATCACCCTGCCCGCTGTGAACTCCCCCATTATCGATTTAACCCTGCCGCTCACGTAGAGGACTATCTCATCCCCCCTCTCTATCTGGAAGCCCAGGTACCTCCTCAACTCGTACTTCTTGACTCCCGTGAAAATCCTGTATGCGTAAACAGGTCTTATGCTGAAGAGGTAGGTTGCCACTCAACCACCTTTCAACGAGTATCTTAATAAGCGGGTTGGGAATTATTTAATCCTTGATGTTGAAGGTTGGTATATCTGATCAGTGATGATTGACACCAGTGCTGAAGATGATTGAAATGAGCACGGTGAAACCAGGAGACACGGTCTTAGTCTTCATCGATGAATCCAGGAAGTTCGTCGTGAAAGTCTCGCCCGGCAAGATCCTTGGAACGGACAAAGGCTTCATTAGACACGATGAACTAGTCGGGAAACCCTATGGCGGATTAGTCGAGACAAGCCTCGGCGTTAAAGCATTGCTCCTCCACCCCTTGAGGCTCGACTACATGTCGACCGTGAAGAGGATCACTCAGATAATATACCCCAAGGACGCTTCCCTAATGATATACTACTCCGGGGTGAAGCCGGGCAGCACAGTTGGGGAGGCGGGGGTTGGAACAGGAGTCATAACGTTGTCGCTGGCGGAGCTGGTCGGCGACCAGGGAGTAGTCTATGGTTTCGACATAAACGAGAAGGCTTTGGAGAACGTTAGGCTCCACCTGGAGCTCTACGGCCTGGGTCACAGGGTCAGGCTGGCGAGGCGCGACGTGAGGGAGCCGGTCGGGGTGAGCGGCCTGGACTCGTTCTTCCTGGACATCCCCGATCCCTGGAACGCGTTGAGAAGCGTTTACGAAGCCCTAAAGCCCTCGGGCACACTCATAGCCTACGTGCCCACGGTGAACCAGGTCGAGAAAACCATTCTATCCCTTAGGAGCCACGGAGGGTTCGCAGATATTCACGCATACGAGGTGATGCTGAGGGAGTACAGCGTCGAGGAGGGAGCCACTAGGCCTCAAACCCTCATGGTGGGGCACACGGGCTTCATCGTTTTCGCGCGAAAAATAATCGTCTCCTAAAACCTGTGCCTGCCTTTAACGTAGAAGTAAATAGTGTGGGTTAAACCGTTATCGTCCCTGACGTCCACGATCCTCTCCTCCCTCCACCCCGGTATTCGGAACTCGTGGCTCACTATCCTTGACCCATCCCTCAGCTCCTTCTCAAACTTCGGCTTCAAAGCCTCGTTGACCGAGGTGAGCAGGAACAGCGTCACTATGGATGCTTCCTCGATGCTCACGTCGAAGAAGTCGGCATGCAGCACCACCGCCCTGTCGGAGACGCCTGCCTCCTTAATCTTAGCCGACGCCTCCTTAACCCTCTCGGAATCCTTCTCGATCCCAACGGCCTTCTTTACGTGGAACTCCTTGACGGCTGTGATCAGTATCCTCCCGTCCCCGCATCCAAGATCATACAGGATATCGTCTGGCCCAGCGCTAGAGATCTTAAGCATCTCCCTGACCACGGGGTAGGGAGTGGGTACGTACGGGACGTAGGGGGTCAAAACTCAAGTTCCCTCATGCTCCGTTGCTACCCCAGCGGGCTCCACGCCCAGATTCTTCAGCTTCTCCAGCATTACCTCCTGAGCCTTCGACTCGTCGGGCTGGAGGGATTCGTTCAACGGGAGCTGCGAGAGAAGCCACTCTACTCTTCCATCATCAAGCTCTGCGAGTATTTGGGGAGCCCAAGCCATTCCAAACTCGTCCTTATCTCCATGCTCAACCAGGTAGACGTAATCCTCCTCCCTCACCTCCAGCTCAGCGCCTACCGCCTTGCTCAAGGACTCTGCCATTTTCAACCACATCTTATGATAAGGGTGGTGTTGAGCCGTGACTAGTACAACCTTCTTAACCTTAACCATACGGTCCAACCTCAACCTCGCTAATATTCTAATTATTTCGCAAACGTATTAAATATATGCTCCAGCTCATTCAGCCGGTACAGGATTGGTATGAGCGAGCTGGCGAGGTAGGGGGTTGGGCCAAGTGACAGCTTCGCGGGCGAGTAGTCGACCGACTCGAGAACGCCTTCGAGATGGTCGGGCGGGTCGGAGTAGACTCCAGACACGTAGCACGGTTCAACGGGCTTTAACGCTTCACCCCCCTCCCTTAAAACATATACTCGCTTGCAATCCCTGAAGAAAACCCTCAGCAGTTCCCCGAGGGATGCTGAGGCGTGAACCTCCAGTGAGTCGTACCTGAGCGTTTTAAGTAAGTAGGTTGCTCCCCTAGCCGTGAGCAATCCGATTTCGACATCCCGGTAGGATAGACTACGGTGTACCGATTCGATCCTGTCAAAAATATCCTTGCGCTTCAACCCAGGGGACAGCTCTACGTATAGGAGCCTCATTCGCTACACTGGCGTAGACTTGGGCTTCCTCTCTTCCTCTGCTCTCACTTTGATAATACCGTAGTGGATGGCGCACGATACACAGTAGCACTTGGTGACGGGGTATCTCTGAATGACGGCCCCCTTCTTCTCGAGCTCCTCGGCGAGCTGGGGTGGAACCGGGCTGTACATTCTCGTAACGCACACTGCCTTGTCGGCTGGAACCCTCCTGCCGCAGTTGTCGCATTGAATTATTTCAACCTTTCCCTTATCCCCTTTATGCCTACCTCTGCTCTCCCTCTTCTTCGGCATGTGTAAACACCTTGAAAACAATCTTGCTCAATCTATAGGATAATAGTGTTATAAAACTTATTGGTGTGTTCAACGACTCCTCAACAAGTCGCCCAAGCCGCCGGAGCCAATGATATCCTCCCATTTGATCCCGAACGCCGATAGGAATTGCTCGAGACCGCTCTTAACCAAATCTATATACTTGTCCGGGTCGACCTCCTGCAGCTTGGTGAGCTGTATCGCCTTATAACCCTCCTTGCTCTTCACCTTGACGAACGTTATTATGTCGCCTTCTTCAACGCTGTACCCGTAGTTCATTAGCTGCAAAGCGGCTTTGACGTGGGGAGGCTTAGTCTTAGTGTAGAGCGATGGCGTCTTAGTCAAGGCCACTCTTATCGCGAGCCTGTCGAGAGTGATCTCCCTCCTCTTGATATCGTGGTGGATCGTCTTCACCTGGCGTTCAAGCCACTCCACGAATTCGACGAAGTCGTGCGGGTTTTCAACGCTCTTCAACCTCTCCAGGATGTCTTCGAACAAGTCCTTGAGGAACTCCGGCGTGTTCCTCTTCTTAGCAACCAGCCCCTTTATCTCGATGCCGCCGTCAACCGTCCTCCCCAGGTAGTTCTTCTTGAGCCCGGTGAAAACAACGTAGGTGAAGACCTTGTCGATCTCTATCTCGAGGCCCAGCCGGTCGAGGATCCAGGTTTGAAGCCTCTTCAACTGGTCCTGAGTGGGGGCCCAAACGAATATCGAGTCGGTGTCCCCGTAGAGTGTTTTAACCCCTAAATCCGCCGCCTTCCTCACGATAGTGTAGAAGGACTTCCTGCCCATTGCAGTAACGCTCTCGGCGACAGCGGGAGAGTATAGCGAGAACTTCTCGTCCCCGAAGACCCCGTAGCTCGCGTTTATGAAGACCTTGATCGCTCTTTGAACGACCTCATACCAGGCGAGGAGTTCGGGGGGCAGGTTCTTGTCCTTCGACCTCTTCTTGTATATTCCGACTCTGAAATCCCTGAGTATCCCGGTGAGCTGAGCGGTCAACCCCGGCTTGTCGACGCATACTTCGTGTAGCTTCCTACCTGTTTCATCCACGATGTCTATGGTCTTCTTACACCACTTCATGTCGACTGTCTCATAGCTTAGGTTGTACCGCTTGATGATGCTCGGGTATAGTGAAGCAATGTCTAGCACGACTACGTTGAAGAAAGCCCCCTTCGGGGGTTCGACGACCAGGGCTCCCGCGTACTTCTTCCCCTCTATGATGGCTTTAGTGCTCGTGCTCCTAACGTGCTTGAGAATATCCTCTTTATTGGGTATGAGGAATCCGAGGCTTCGGTGCTCCCAGAAGAAGAGGTTTTGAATCCAGTTTGAAATCTGCCTCCGGCATATGTCCTCGATGCTGGTCTTCGACACGCGGGCCAGGAGGATCATCAGCTTCCATACGAGCTCGTTGCTGAACAACGTCAGGTTCAACGTTATCTCTGCATCCCTGTAGTTGTAAGCTATTAGGAGAGAAGCGGATATGTCGCCGATCGTCTCCTCGAAACCTATTTTCGAAACCCCCAGCAGGGCGCTTGAGACAGCGTCCAGCTTCTCCTCCTGGTACTTGCCCCCGAAAGCGTAGTTCTTAACCGCTCTGTTGGAGAAGAACTTGTAAAGGTCTAGGTGGATGCTCGTATCGATCCTCACCATGTCTTCTCCAATCTTCAACGGGATGTTGACCCTCGGTATTCCGAGCTTAATCGCCCTCATGTAGAGGTACTGGAGGTCGAAGTTGTCCCCGTTGTAGGTTAGAACCACTGGGTACTGCCCGATGATCCTGAAGACCTCCAGGATCATCTCCCTCTCGGAGTCGAAGACCTCTATCTCAGCGTTGCTGGGATAATTCTCCATCATGTAGTCGAAATCGTGCTTGTAGTCTCTAGCGAGCAGGAGTATTTTGCTGAACCCGTCGTTCCCAACTAGGGCGACGCTGATAACCGGGTATTCGGCTAGCTTAGGGCTCGGAACCCTGCCCTTGAACGGGGTGAAAACCTCAATGTCGACTGCTACTCGCTTAACCCTGGGGGGAGCTTCCTCGAAGATGAGCAGGAGCTCCTCGGCGAGGGATACGGTTTCACGAGGCTCGTTCTTGAATAGTTCGCGGACCTTCTCGACCAGCGTAGCAGGTACTTCCGGCTTCACCATCACGAGCTTCTGAAAGCCGTTGGAAACCTCGACAACATACCTCATTCCAGGTATGAGCTGATTGTCGTAGATGTAGTTTGCATGGTACTTTATCTTAGCCTCCCAAGCCGTGTTGAACTTGCTCCTGATTTTCCTCACGACCAGCGGGTCTCTAGTAACTACCTTAATGAAACGGATCTTCTCCATTGTGAGGGGATTAATCTTGTATACTTCCTCGAGGGAGTCGATGCCCGCTCTCTCTAGGTTTTCGATCCTCTCCTTTATCGACTCGGGATCATCTAGTGTGAGAAAATAGGGCTTGTGCCGGGTTGGATCAATCATTTTAACGAGCTTCTCGCCCCTCTCGTCGACGAATTCGAGAATAGCCTTCTCTATCTTCCCATCATAGTATACTCCGAGAAGGTAGTGCGGCTTCGTCAAAACCTTCTCATAAGTCTCCGAGGGCAGGGACGTTATGTACCCGATCCTACTTATTTTCATCAAGCTAACCCTTTCCCGACTTAATGGAGAGTATTGCCTGGATTATATCCCCCTTGGAGTTGACGAGGGCTCTGCGAGCCTCTTCGTAGGATGCCCCCGTCTGCTCCATGACGAACTTTACATCGTCTTCAGAGATCTTCACTTCCTCGACAGAAGCAACGGGTCCTTGCGGCTGGACAGGGGCCTCCTTCGCCTCCTCTCTAACTACCCCTGATACCTGGAAAGCCACCTGACCCCCTGTCTTAAAGGCAACGACCTGGGGGCTTGTTATGACGAGCTTCTTATCTTTCAGAAATATTTCAACCCTCTCGACATCCTCGTACTCTTGAACGTCGATCCCCATTTTCTTGAGCATTCGCTTAAGCTCCCGAGGGCTCATGGAAAACACAGTTAAACACCTGCTCCAACGCTTAAACAAACATATAATAGATGTGATATATATCTTAATCAACAGGGTTTTCAAGCATTGTTTAGTGAGTGATATGTTTTGACCGTGAAGCTCAGGGTTTTAGGCGGCGGAAGAGAGGTTGGGAGAGCAGCATATCTCATCGAGGGGAAGGAAAAGATACTGCTGGACTACGGCGTCAACTTCGACGAGAAGGACAACCCCCAGCTCCCCCTCCACGTGCGCCCCATCGATATCGACGCCATAGCCATCTCCCACGCCCACTTGGATCACGTGGGGGCCGCTCCCTACTTGTTCATAACGGGGAGGCCGAGGATTTATTCAACACAGCCAACCCTAGACATAGCTAGGCTCTTAACCATCGACTTCCTAAAGCTCAACGCCGCCGTCATAGAGTACGATATGCTTGAGTTCGAGAAAATGTACTCGAGCACTAGGTTCGTAGACTACCAGGAGTCCGTTGAATCAGGGTTTAAACTAGTCTTCACAAACGCCGGGCACATCCTCGGGAGCACGATGGTGTTCCTGGAGACCTCGACCGGTGAGAGGATCCTCTACACGGGTGATGTGAACAATATTTCAACATGGACACTCTCAGGCGCGGACTTCCTCCCTATGAGCGTGGACACCATAATAATCGAGTCGACATACGGGGGCAGAAACCACCCCAAGAGGCACATCGTTGAGAAAAAGTTCGTCGAGACAATAGAGGAGGTCGTGGACAAAGGAGGCACCGTGTTAATCCCCGCGTTCAGCGTGGGCAGGAGCCAGGAGCTAATGACCCTCCTCTCGAGCGAGCTCCCATACGTTGATGTCTACATAGACGGCATGGTTAAAGACGTGAGCGAAATCTATTTGAAGCACAGGAGGTTTCTGAGAGATCCCTCGTTGTTCACAAAAACTGTTGAAAACGTAAACTTCGTAGTCAAGGCGAGCGAGAGGAAGAAGATCATCAAGAAGCCCTGCGTGATAATCGCGTCGGCCGGGATGCTCAAGGGAGGTCCAAGCGTTTACTATCTCAAGAAGATTGGAGACGACCCTCGCAACGCAGTAGTTCTCGTCAGCTATCAAGCCCCCGCCAGCAACGGTCACAAGCTCCTCGAGAACGGTAAGATACCAGAGCTTAATCTCGAGGAGGTCAGGGCTAGGGTTGAATGGTTCGACTTCTCGAGCCACGCTGGAAGAGACGGGTTGGTAGAGATTATCTCGAGGTACAAGAGCAGCGTTAAAAACGTAATCCTCGTCCACGGCGGCGACGAAGACCAGGAGGTCCTCAGGAAAACTATCTCCGAGAAACTAGGCAACGATGTAAACATCGCAACCCCTAAGACGGGGGATGAATTAGTCCTAACCCAGTGAGAATTTATTCAGCGCCGGGGCGGGGACTCGAACCCCGGACCACCGGGTATCCGCCATACCAGGCTTTCTAACGCGGGTTTCTGCAGGGGCGTACCGTCAACCCCTTTAACAGCCCGGCGCTCTACCGTGCTGAGCTACCCCGGCGCTATTATTGAATAAATCCTTAGCGGGTTTATAAACTCTATACGAAAACAATAGTTTTACCTCTCCCCCACTTTAATCTCTAGGATTCGTTGAAAAGGGGTTCATGAAGAAGTTCACGGTCTCCGTAAACGTTGAAAAACTCTACGAGAGGCTTGTCGAACGCGGTAAGATGTTCGTGAAAGTCGAAGAGATCGCGGGCATACTGTGCATCTCCGAGAAAAGCGCGGGCAGACTGCTCGCCACGATGGCTAGGCAGGGGTTTCTCGAGAAGTGGGGAGGAAGCGTTTATGTTTTGAGAATGGAAAAGAGCTTTAAGGATTTTAAACGCTGACGAAGTCTTCCGGCCTAGGCGGCTCGGGCTTCAACCCCTTCCTCTGCCTGATCTTCGCGATCAAGTCGCTCAGCATGCTGTCGGGGACGTAGGACCACCTGCTGAACTCCTGACCCCATATGGCTTTGCCGGCTGTAACGCTCCTGAGGAGTTCTGCGAGGTCGAACGACTCCGCCACGGGTATCTCAGCCAACACCCTAGCAAGCGCACCGGATTGTTGCACGTCGATGAGTTTTCCACGCTTCTTGGTCAGCACCGTCGTGATGTTGCCGATGAACTCCATGGGGCTTCTGATGTCGAGCTTCATTATCGGCTCCAGTAGCGTGGGCTTCGAAGTCAGGAAGCCCAGGAATATCGCGTTCCTCACAGCAGGGAATATCTGGGCTGGACCCCTGTGGGCAGGGTCTTCGTGCACTATGGCATCGTGCAGCACTACCTTCACTCCCCTGACCGGCTCGTTCGCCAGAGGCCCCTCCTTCATGGCGAGCCTGAAGCCCTGAACTATCGTGTCCTTAATCTCGCGCAAGTGCTGAACACCCGATGTCATGTCGACGAGCAGGTTGATGTTTTCATCTATAGCCCATATCCTCCTGGCTTCATCAGCGTCCCATCCGGCTTGATCCCTGAGGATCTTAGCTCTCTCCCTAGCGTCCATATCCTCCGTGATGATCCCGTCTTGTATCAACCTTATCGTCTCCTCGTTCAGCGGTGAAACGCTGATGTAGAACCTGTTGTGCTTGTTGGGCGACTTGCCCTCGTAAACCTGGCTCCTGTCTCTAACAGTCTCCCTGTACACGATAACTGGTTGCGAGGAGACAACGTCTAACCCGTACAAGTCCTTGAGGAGCGTCAGAGCTATCTCAATGTGTAGGGTGCCAACTCCGCTGAGCAAGTACTCGCCCGTTTCCTCGTTGATCTTGATTATGAGGCTTGGGTCCTCAATGCTGAGCTTGTGTAGCGAGTCGATGAGCTTCGTAAGCTGCGAGGGGTTCTTAGGCTCTATCGCGACTGTCACCACGGACTCGGTAATCATTCTAAGCTTCTCGAAAGGCGTCATGAAGTCTTTGTAGGCCATGGAGACTACGGTTTCACCGGAGCGAGCCTTGTCGGCGCCCAGTATCGCGGCTATGTTGCCGGCGGTGATCTCGTCGGCGAGCTCCCTGTACAATCCCATGTAGAGGCTTACCTGGAGGACCTTCTGCGGGATGCGCGCGTTTACGAGCCAGACTTCTTCTCCAGGTCTCACTGTACCAGAGTAGACTCTCCCAGTCGCCACTAACCCGGCGTGAGGGTCGACTCTCACGTCGTTGACGAGCATCACTAAGGGACCGTTTGGATCGGCCTCCATCATATACTTTGCGAGCTCGCTGTTAGGGTCTCCATGCCATATCTTCGGGATTCTGTACTTCTGCGCGTCCCTCGGGTTGGGAACGAACTTTACAACCATGTCGAGGATTGCCTCGTGAAGCGGCGCAGCCTTCTGTAGCTCGGGTACAGCGTCCTTGCCCCTAGTGTAGACATCCACGACGTCCGAGAACTTGATGCCCCTCTGCTGGGCCATGGGGATTGTGAACCCCCACCGATCCCTTGCAGAACCGAATGCTACTTGTCCCTTGGCAGGGTCTAGCTGCCAAGCCTGCTGGAACTCTTTATCAGCGTAATTGGCTATGAGGGCGTTTACATCCCTGATTATTTGGACAAGCCTCTGCTGTATCTCGTTCGGCGAAAGCCTCAGCTCCTTTATCAACCTGTCAATCTTGTTTACAAATAGGATTGGTCGAACCCTCTCCTCCAGGGCGACGCGGAGGTACATCTCGGTCTGAGTCATTACTCCCTCCACAGCGTCTACGACGACTATTGCTCCATCGATGACTCTCAGCGCACGAGTGGTTTTTGCTTGGAAATCAACGTGTCCTGGAGTATCGATCAAGTTGATAACGTATGGCTTGCCCTTGGACTCGTGGTACAAGCTGACGTTAGCGGCTTTAACCGTCATCTGCCTCTTCTGCTCGACATCCAAGTAGTCGAGAGCTAGTGCTTGACCAGCGATCTTCTCGGAGATTATTCCAGCAGCTCCCAGAAGCGAGTCTGAGAGCGTGGTCTTACCGTGGTCTACGTGAGCGGTTATTCCCACGTTTCTAACTTGCTCGACATTCTTCATTATCTTGAGTACTTCGCTAGTCTGCTTATACCTAACCATGATGCCTCAACCCATGTTCACATGGATAAGCATTTGATGCTTAAATCAATAATTTTATAAACGAATTATAAAGATTTACCAAGCCGTCCTTACTCAGGGGAGTCGCTACTTACCCGGGCAGTGAAATCCTTGAGCTTCTCCTCCAACTGCTTACGAGCATACTGGATCGCGTTCTCGACAAACTCCTCATAATTGACAACGTGGCCTAAAGCCCCCCTCACGCCGACGTCTATGGCAATGTTCAACGAGTCTCCTTCTCTCTCGATGCTGACTACGATTGAAAAATCCTCGTCAACTGGGAGGTGTTCTCTAAGGTATGCGTTGACGGCATCCTCGACTGAGGACGCGATCTCCTCCATTGCTTCGAGAGATATGTCGTTGATCCTAAGGTTGAGCTTCCTAGGCCTGGCCAACCGGAATCCCGTATTTACCGAGGGCTTCCTTAAGCTTTGCCTCCAGCTCGCTTATCTGCTTCACCAGGAAGTCTATCTGCTTCTTGTACTTATCCCTCTTCAAGCTCAGTATCTCCTTCCTCTCCTCCAGCTCCTTTATCACGTCGCTCTTCGTCTTCTTCACCAAGATGTGCCCTACCACCTTGTAGAGCTCAGCTCCGTCTTCAAGTCCCTTGACAGTGTTCAACACAGTGTCGACGTCGGTTAACTCGGCCTCCGTCAGCTTAAGCTCAGCATCTATTTTGGCGTGGGTCTCCTTAAGGGTTTGATATTGAACTATTAACTGTTGAACCTCGGGCGGAAGCGCTTTCCTGCTCATTCACGAATCCCTCACTCATCTCCAGCAACATGGTAATTAATCCTATAAAGCTATTGTGTAGGGCTCTTAAAATATTTATTTCAGAAGAAGACATCTCCAGCAGGAGTGAGCCCTCCTTGCACTCGACCGTTACGACGACCTCCTCGGGAGCCCCGGCTGCCTCTGGCTTCAGCGCTTTCTCCAGAGACTTGCAGACGCGTTCATCGAGGCCTTCCAGGACATACTCTACGCTATACTCGTTCATTGATCACTACCTTGTCGACTCTGAACATGGGGCCTGTTTCAACGTTGTGTCTACTGTAAAACCTCACCTCGATCCCCCTGTTCTCCCTGAGCCTCAAAACTATGTCTGGATTACTGCTCACTGCTCTAGAAAACACCATTAGAAGCAGGTCTGCTAGGCTGAAGCACTCGTTTCCAACACATCCTTCATAGTCAACACTTATCGTCGAGGCTTGGCTCGTTTTAACGGCGCTGGGGTTTTCGCGAGACAATCTAACGCCTCTAATAGTAGCCCACCCAACCTCCCTCCCCTCGGGGCGCGAAGCCCCGAGGTCAACGTGGTAGAATTTCAACCGCGACGGATTCCCATTCTTCTCCTCTACGATCAGCAGCCATTTATACTTGAGTAGATAAGTCTGCGTAATCAGTTCCTGAAGAGTCTTCTTACCCCTGATAACTCTCAGGGCGAAAGGAATCGTGCTGGCCAAATCCTTTACAAAGCTCCGGGTTCTCTGAGAAGACCTGTGAGACGTGGTGATTAGGATCAAAAACTTACTCCCTAACCACAACATTGGGGAAGTATCTTGCCACCTCGGTTTTCGGCAAGTATGCGCCGCCAGCCCACTTGTTGCCGCACTTCCTGCACATCCATATCCCGGTCGACACCCTGACGACCTTGCCCTGGTACCCGCAGAACGGGCACTGGTGGGGCGCGTAGCGTTTCATCAATATGTCCCTGACCTTCTTCCTGAGAGTGGACCCGTATCTAGTTCCATATCTTCCAGCGATCTTTACGACTTTGGTTCTCCCCATATCAGCCACCACGTAATCACTGATTATTCTCTAACGGTTTCATGTAGTCACTGGGATTATTTAATATTTTCCTTATTAAATCTATAATGACCCTTCCCCGGTTGAACGCTATTTCAACGGCTTGATCGAGCAATCTTCTTTCAAGCCCCAGCACTCCTTTCTTCTGTATTCCACAGATCCTCCCTTTCTCGTCAACAGCAATGGTTATGAAGGAATTCAACACAAGCTCCTCTTCCACGGATGGATCCACAACTATGACGTCGTCGTGAATACCCATTGTAACAGTAGCCACAAGCGTGTTGACGGGTAAAGGCGTAGTGTGCCTCTTGTTGTCGACCACGTAGACTCCCGGCTCTTTCTCCTCATAGTAGGGCATCTTCGCCGTGGCGAGCGCAAGCATGCTTGATATCATGCTCGCGTCAACAATGTTTCCACCGTAATCTATTAAGTATATGTCGTTGAAAACCACCCAGACTTTTCTGCCAGGTGCCACGACGAGTTGTTTGAAATCGATCGCCTTTGGTTCGCGGAGGCTCCTGTCTATAACCCTCGCGACCTCGATAGAGTTCTCGTCGGGGGGACCGGGCTCGAACGTCTGAGAGGCAAGCGGGACGAACTCGGCGTGAACCTGTAGCACTCCTTCGTCAGGCCTATCCGGGAAGGGTTCTCCCAGCTCTATCTTCACCCCAGTTACTACCTGTGTTGTCCCAAGGATAACGTGTGCGCTTCCCTCAGCTTTTTCAATCGGGTTTAAGTAAACGCTTATAGGCCTGTAGTCTAGGAGGCCTCTCCCGTCGATCCTCTCTCCTTTCTTCAATAGTCTGAGTATCGTCTCAGCCTGCATCCTAGGGAGGATGGGTTCTTTAATTGGTGTAATGCTCATCTACTTCACCTCTTCGAACGCCTTAATGTATTTAGCGTAAAGGGCTTCCTTCACGGCTTTGTAAACAGCCTCAGCGCCCTTCCAAGCCAAGTCGACTGCGGCTTTAAACTCCTCGGGGGTTAACACGCCGTTCAACTGGAGAAGCATTATCTCCCCTATATTGGGTGCTATTCCCACGGGGAGGTCGGCTTCGCCGTACTCATCCTCTAGCTCGTTGATATCCAGGACGAGGTTTCCCTCGATCTTGCCCACTGCCACCCCGACTACCAGGTCTTTCATCGGTATTCCCGCGTCAGCGAGGGCTGTTGAAGCCGCGGTGAGTCCAGCGGTCCTGGTGCCGCCGTCGGCTTGCAGGACTTCTATGAAGACATCTATGGAGGTCCTGGGGAACTGCTCGGTGAACACCACTGCTTCCAGCGCCTCCCTGATTACTTTCGACAATTCTATCTCCCTTCTCGACGGGGCCGGCGATTTCCTCTCGCTAGTCGAGAAGGGCGCCATATGGTATCTCACCCGAAGCGATGCCCTGTCGGGGAGCGCTATGTGTCTAGGTAGAGCCTCCCTGGGGCCGAACACTGCGGCCAACACCTTGGTCCCGCCGTATTCAACCAGGGCGCTTCCATTGGCGTTCTTCAAGACTCCAACCCTGATCCTCACGGGGCGGAGTTCGTCGAATCGTCTCCCGTCTATTCTCAATCCATCATCTCGTATCAGCTTAGGCCTACTGCTCAACGCTGCTTCCACCTCCTCCGATCCTCTTCTCCAAAAACATTTTTACTTCCTCTGTTAAACCACGAACATGGGCTTTTAACTCAATTAGTTTAATCGCCTGTATTAAAACCTTAGCTCTATTCTCATCTGGGCACTTCAGCCACACGAAGCCGTTCTGAGCTATCGTTATATCGCAGCCGCTCATGGAAGTAAGAATGTTGTGCATGCTCCCCTTCTTCCCTATGAGCCTTGGCACCTTGCTCGGCTTCACATCTACTACTATGCCTTCAACGATTTTGCCAAGACCCTTCCCCTTCACAGTTATAACTGGATCGCGCGTTCTATCGAATAAAGAAATCCTACCCACTACGAAATCCCCTATGTCGAGGTAGTTTCTCAAGTTGTGGAGCAGGGGATTGAACCCCTCTATAACTTCGCTAGCGTTTAACACTCCCGGATACGGGCTCCTGATGTCCAGGGTCCAAGCCGTGACTCCAACGTTTTCCACGATTCCGATGACCAAGTCATCTTTCTTGGGAATGTAGACGCCCTCGAGCGGTATTACCTGTAGATCCTCGCCGTTAACGTTGACCACTCCGATGACATCGCTGAATACTTTGTTGCCGAGTATGTATATGTGTTTCTCGGGTATCTTCCTGAACCCTATAGGTTCTGACACTTCCTCGACATAGGCCAGCGTATCACCGGGCCTGACGAGCTGCCTATCCGCAACTATTATCTTGAGCTTCATTTCTCTCCCACGCTCACTATTTTTATTTCTGCAGAACCCTTTGTTAATGCGTTGACTTTATCAATGAATTCTTGTTGCATTCCAGCTGGGATTTCAAGCTCAACGCTCACGCTTCCATCGCTGCCCCAGGTCGACTTCTTCACCACTCCGAGAGACTGGATTGTCTTATAGGACTTGCTGGCGTGCTCGGCGGGTATTCTCACCGATACATATGCTTTAGCAAGCTTTATCGGTATGAACCTGGCTATCTTCGAAACGATCTCTTCGACCTGCTGCTCGGCCGGCTTGTAAGGGTCGATGGTGACTCTCGCCTGCTCCATTGCAAGCTCTATTCTCTTCGCTGGAATAGGTAGCTTCGTCTTCGGGTCGACAGCGTTCTTGGCAATTAGGTTGATAACCTGGTTCTTCTTTTCCTCTAGAAGCTTTCTCCTCTGTTCCGCCGTGAACTGGAGCTCGCCCTTCTTAATGATCTCCAACGCCACGGTCCTAGGGTCGTCTGTCCCGAAAACAGCCTTCAGGGACTCGGGAGAAGCCTTCAAACCCTTCCTAGCATCCTTGTATATGAAGTCTCCGGCGACGACTTCGTCAACGCTTACTTGCTTCCCCTCCTTGATCTTGAGGGCCAAGTCGGGGTCAACGAGGATTTCAAACCGATGTCCCTTAGCCTCATACTTGGCTATAACTAGCTTGTCCTTCACAAAAACCACCATTGCATCAATACCATATATTAAAAGACGTGATTAAAACGATTATTAAAAACAAAACTACTTCTTACTCTCCGGCTTCAACCGGCCCTCTTTCTCCAACTCAGCGATTAGCTCCTCTATCTCCTTCTTGCTGAGTATTCTGAAACGCTTCGTTTCGACATCAATGTATCCTGCCTCGATGTAGTCTTGCAGAGGCCTCCCTTCAACTATAGATGCGATCGCTAACAACCCGAGTTTCACGGTCTCGGGGGCGCTGAGCTCATAGCTGTAGTTCTTCTCGAGGAACTCTGTTACGTTGCCGCTCTTCTCGCCTATCGCCACCCCGTAGTAGCTGAGGTATCTTCCGCTAGGCTCAGTCATGAACAGCTGGGTTCCCTTCTCATCAACTCCCGCAAAGATCATTGAGACGCCGAATGGTCTTACACCGGCGTGCTGAGTGTATGCTTGCTTTACGTCGCAGACCAGCTTCGTCAAATACTCAACGGGGATTGGCTCATCGTAGTAGAACTTGTGGATGAGGGCCTGATGGATAGCGTAGTCTATTAGAATCCTTCCGTCCCCCGCCATTCCTGCGAAGCTAACTCCTATGTGGTCGTCTACCTTGAAGATCTTCTGTATCGCTTTCTCATCAGTTAACGGAGAGATCTTCTGCTTCTCTGCGACGACCACGGAGGCGTTTTTCGTCCGGACTCCGAGAGTAGTCCAGCCCCTTCTAACAGCTTCAAACGCGTATTCTACTTGATATATTCTCCCATCGGGTGAGAATATCGTGATGGCTCTATCGTAAGCCGCAGCCATTGAAAGACCCATAGTTATCGACCCTGTTTAAATAACTCTACATTTTAAGGGAATAATAAGACTTTTCCCATTACACTAGTAATCCCTTATTCAAGATTATAGCCTCTCGCAGCCAACATACAGAGTGAGAGGGGTGTGAGATTGTCGAGGTTTGAGGGTAAAACATGCATTGTAACCGGGGGTGCAAGAGGAATCGGGGCAGCCATCTCGTCAAGGCTTGGACTAGAGGGATGCAGCGTAGCGATCTTCGATATAGACGAGCAATCTGGAGTCCAGAGAGCTAAGGAGTTGAGTGAGAGAGGCGTTAAAGCCCTGTATTACAGAGTAGACGTGTCGAGCGAGAACGATGTATCCCGGGCGGTAGAAGATGTTTTCGCCAGGTTCGGCAGAATCGACGTGCTAGTTAATAATGCGGGAATAGGCTTCACCGGTAGGAGTATTGAGGAGCAGAGCATTGAGGAGTGGAGGAGGATTATAGATGTTAACTTGACGGGGGCTTGGCTGTGTAGCAAGCACGTCGTTAAGTATATGAAGAATACTGGGGGAGTAATAGTGAACATAGCTTCTACGAGGGCGTTTCAATCGGAGCCCAACACCGAACCCTACTCAGCGTCGAAGGGAGGGTTAATAGCCCTTACCCACGCCCTAGCGATCTCGCTCTCAAAGTACAGGATAAGAGTCCTCTCAGTCTCTCCCGGATGGATTGACACGAGCAGGTGGCAGGTTCCCCCGAAAGAGCCGAGCCTAACCCCCCTTGACCACGCGTGGCATCCAGCGGGCAGGGTGGGAAAGCCCGAGGATGTTGCGTCACTAATTGCTTTCCTAGCCTCCGATGAGGCTGAGTGGATGACTGGTGTTAACGTCGTTATCGACGGGGGCGTTACGTCGAGAATGGTTTATTTGGATGAAGAGTTGATAAAGAACTCCATCTCTATACTACTCGGCGACCCCCAGATAGGGGAGGTGGTAATGTCCATTATCTCGAGGGCTAGGAAGGATAAGAGCATAATATATAGGCTGAGGCAGGAGCTTCTTCAGAGCTAGGGAAGGGATAGGAAATATATTTTCTGCAACACATATTATATTGGGGTTGGAAATGAAATGCCCCTACTGCGGTTTTGAAGGAGAGTTCACGAGAATCAAGCAGTGGAGAATGAGATGGTATAGCGTTGAAATGCTGGAGTGCCCCAATTGCCGTGGACGCGTGAACCACTACTCTGGCACGACTCCGACTGGAAAGAGGAGCGAGTTCTACTTCAGAATTGGTCGAAGAAGACAAGCCTGAACGCTCTACAAAAATAGACGACTGTTTTCCCAGACTCTTCAAGGAGTTTTTAACATCTTGGTAGACATCACTATATGTGGATGGTTGCGTAATGAGAGAAGTGAGCTATAGTGACTACTTGAGGTTTCTAGAGGAGAGGAACCACATAGTGATCGAGGATTCAGTCATAGAGTTGAAGCCCGTTAAGATCACGAGATTGTATCCGTTGGATGCTGAACTATCGGACGTCTCAACAACGGTGTGGAGTTTTCCGAGAAGGGGAAAGTGGGCGTCTCACAAGGGGGATTACAGGGGGAATTGGCCACCCCAACTAGTTAGAAGAGTCATCGAATTGTTCAGCAGGCCTGGGCAACTTGTTCTCGATCCAATGATTGGATCCGGAACCACGTGTATCGAGGCGAGGCTGCTGGGAAGGAACTGCATCGGGGTCGACATTAATTACTCCGCAGCGATATTATCTCTCCACAGGCTCTACTGGCTCGAGAAGTATGTTGAGCTAGAGGGGAGGGATGATGAGGCGTCCCGAAACACCCGGAGCACGTGGAGCAGGATTTTCCACGGGGACTCCAGGGAACTATCGTTGATTAAAGATGGAGAAGTAGACTTGGTAATGGTTCATCCCCCCTACTGGAACATCATCAGGTATAAGCATAGGAAAACTGAATGTTCTCCAGGCGATTTATCCTGTGCTGGGAGAATGGAGGATTACCTGACGGTTTTTAGCGAGTTTTCCAGGGAGGCTTACAGGGTGTTGAAACCAGGCGGCTTCATGGCTGTCTTGATAGGAGATACGCGGCTTCGCAAGCACTACGTTCCCATATCCTATCACGTCTTGCGAACCTTGCTGGATGCCGGCTTCATACTGAAGGAGGAGGTAATCAAGATACAGCATAGAATGAAGAAGACGAGAGAGCTTTGGGAGAAGGTCAGAGATAGGGATTTCCTGCTGATAAAGCATGAGAAGCTCTACATACTTAGGAAACCCGTTAAGCCCGATGAGAGGAAAACCTACAAGTATAGTTCAAACATCACGTTCCTCGGTTATGAGCGATCCGAGGTTTGAAAGAAAGATTATCTACAGCTTTTCCCTGGGGAGCTGACCAATCCCCCACACGAGTAGTTGCTTATGAGAAATATGCGGGAAGCGGCTAATGGATCCGTCGGCCTAGATGAGCCTGGCGATCAGGGATGCGGGGGGTGGGATTTGAACCCACGCAGGCCTATGCCAGCGGATCTTAAGTCCGCCCCCTTTGACCAAGCTCGGGCACCCCCGCGTTTTCAAAATAAGTTATCTGTGATCAAGGGTTTAAAACGTTGCTAGTAATCAGATCGTCGCGAAGCAATCATTCCCTCATTTTGGAGCGGCGTCATCATCCATTATTTTGAATCCAATAGTCTCTTATTAAATAGCTTAATGCTTTCCCTCTAATATCTTAACAGCTTTCTTAAGCGTCCCTGTCGTCTTCAAGGGGATTATTAAGCATTTGCATTCATCCTTCTCCAAGGGAGCGGTGAACAAGCTGATTAAGTGCTTAACATATAAGTGGCTGACTCTGAAAACCCCTCTGCTCGAGGCTTCATCGAAGAATATAAGCTGGGGCGATGCTTTAGCGTGTGCGGTTCTCCCGTAGTAGTGAATAAACAATCGTTCAATGTGTTCTTCGATGCTCTCTTTGGACGGCTTTCCCTCGCAGACTATTGAGAAGACAACATATCTCTTTCGGGGTTTCAAAACCGTGGATTGCCTGTTCTCGACTAGGCTCCTCCAAGCTCGCAATACTCTGCGAACCCTCTTCAAATATATAGATAAGACTATGATGATGACTATCTGCCCTAGGAATAGGATGGTTAGTAAGCCTGTGAGCAAGCTATCCAAAACGCCTCACCTTTCTCGAAACAATCAGGTATGGGTGATTTGTTAAGGCTAGGATTGCCTCGGCTTCAGGGAAGTCGAGGAGGAGTGATAACAATGCTGTAAGGGACCTGGGATGAGCCAGCTCACTCCATTTAGTAGCACCTGATCCAACTATGATGGGAATTTTCCTCCTAAGAGCTAGGTTAACTCTGCGGTAGACCTTGGCGAGAGTGGTTTCATCGGCTTCTCGCAAGTCACTGAGCCAGATCTCCAATGGTTTTCCATAGTACTTCATCACTGAGAACTGTTTCTTATCGAAAACCTCTACGTTGTCTAGAGACATGACTAGGGAATCTATTCTACTATCGTGTGCGCCCCATCTTGCAGAGGCGGTGTCGCGGGGGACTACGGAGATCACGATAGTATTTCCCGGGAGCTCCTTGAGCGATTTCTTCAGCTTATCGAGATTGCCTGGCGCTAGGGTTTTCTTCCTCGCGATGTTTATCCCGACCTTTTCGCTACTAAATTCTTCACAGGCTATTATTGTGTAGCCGAGCATCCTGGCGGTTTCAACTAGTTTCTCGTCGCATTTCTTAACGGCGATGTCAATGAACATTACAGCTCGACCAGTGTTAAATACTCCGCACTATTTAGGATCCAGGGGTTATCAAAATATTAAGCCTATTTCCCTCAGCGCGTTTCTAACGTCTTCCTCCCTCTTAGCGTTCGAGAAATGTACCACCACCTTAACTATGTCGTCCGAGTCTAGGATCTTCATTCTCCCCATGAAGGCATCCTGCTTGCTGAACCTCAAGTGGAGCCTACCGGTGCTAGCGTCGTATCTAAGCCTGAAGCTTGCTGATAAAATGCTCTTCTCGACGGCGGGCAGGTTTTCAGAGTAATATTTTAGAAAAACCCTTCCCTCTTTAGAAGCCGTTTTCAACAACACGATTTTGTTTCCGTAGAAGCCGTAGTGGACTTCTTCAACAATCTTAGCTTCCGGGCGTAGCTCGGGGGGGATGAGGTTAAAAAGGGCAGTGCGGACCTTATCGCAGTTTTCAGTAGAATGGCATGAAGCGGAGAGTTCAACGGATTTAACTACTACTTCTCGTTTATCTTTTCTGCTACCTGCCATGGGTCGCGGGCTCCTCTGCTGGCTTCGTGCCTCTTCTTCAATAACCTTTCCTTCTGCTTCCTCTTCCACTTATAGTTGGTCGTCCCCCTGACTCCGCGGCTCTTTCTCAACCCCCGCATCTTCTTCCCGGGGCTCGTTAACCCTCTGAAGACCCTTCCCCTGTTCTGCGGCTCGCAGATCCACTTGATCTCAGGGTCGCTGCAGATGGATGGGTGATGCGGGTCTACGAGTATTACTTCATACCACTTGTACCGCCCGTCCTCAGCAACGTAATAGCTGTTTAACACCTCCAGCCCGGGGAACTTCCTAGCAGCTCTCTCCTCGGCAATCAGTCTTATGCTCTTAGCGGGCGCGTATCCGTACACACCCATTCTCTTAGGTCTTCTGCCGCTGACGGGACGGGGTTTCCTCTGACCTCCCTTCCTGACTCTCACTCTAGCTATTACGAATCCAGGCTTGGCTTTATACCCGAGTTCATGTGCCTTATCCAGCCTCGTGGGTGTTTCAACCCTCACTACGGATGGCTGGCGCCTCCACTCTATCAGCCTCTGCCTCAGTAGCTCCTTCATCTCCCCCTGGTACGTCTTCTGCCAAAACTCTGCGATATAGTGGTAAACGCTCTTCGCCATGGCTTAAGCACCAATACTAAGGGTTATTATGATTTTATACGGGGTTTATAAAGTATGGTTATCTGATAATACGCTGGTGCGCACCTGGATGCCTCCACCGGAGCGTATCGTTGGCATAGTAGGGAAGACGAACGTCGGCAAGTCAACACTGTTCAGCGCTTTAACGATGGTTCCCGTTAAAATAGCAGACCACCCCTTTACAACAATTGAGCCGAACATCGGGGTAGGATACGTTAGAACCCCATGCGTCCACGTAGAGTTGGGCTTGAAACAGTGCAATCCCAGGAGCGGGTTCTGCGTCAGAGGATACAGGTTTATCCCCGTTAAAATAATGGATGTTGCCGGGTTGATCCCCGGAGCGAGTAGGGGGAGGGGGCTAGGGAACAAGTTCATGGACGACCTAAGGCAAGCCGACGTCTTAATTCACGTGGTCGACGCATCCGGGGGAACGGACCTCGAGGGGAATCCGGTGAAACCCGGGACTCAAGACCCCTTGGAGGAGGTAGAGTTAATTATTAAAGAAATAAATGAATGGTTCATCTCCGTGATTAAAAGAGTATGGGATGCTAAGATATCGAGAAATATATTATCAACACCCAACCCCTTAGACCTAATAACCCAGAACCTCTCAGGGCTCAGCATTAGAAAACAACACGTTGTCGAAGCCTTGAGAACCAGTGGGCTGGATTCGAAGCCGTTCAAAAACTGGTCAGCAAGCGATATCGAGGAGTTCGCTGTAAGGCTTAGAGAAATAAGTAAGCCTATAGTTATCGCTGCGAACAAGATAGACCACCCAGTCGCTTACGATAATATCGAGAGGTTGAAGAAGAAATACGGTGGCGACGTGAAGCCTGTGAGCGGACTAGCGGAGATGATTCTCAAGAAAGCAGCTCAATCCAACATCATTGATTACCTACCGGGCGACCCTAGCTTCGTCCTTAGACCAGGGTCCAGGATAACTAGCGAGCAGGCGAAAGTGTTGGAGCTCATTAAGACGAACGTGTTGGACAAGTATGGGTCGACCGGCGTTCAAGACCTGCTCAACTACGCCGTGTTTGAGAAGTTGGGGTTAATGGTTGTCTACCCGGTTGAAGACCAGAACAAGTTTACTGATCATTCAGGGAACGTTCTACCTGACGCCTACCTAGTCCCGAGGAACACGAATGCCCGGGAGCTCGCATACATGGTTCACACCGACCTTGGAGACGGATTCCTCTACGCCATTGAGGCTAAGAGGAAGGAGAGGATAGGAGAGACCCATGTCTTAAGGAACGGCGACGTAGTCAAGATAGTATCAGCGAAGTCTTAACGAGCGCGTTTTTCAGCGGTTTTCCTCAGGCTCTCCCAGTGCTTGACCGCCTCACGATAATAGTAGTCGTCGCCCTTCCTTTCACCGAAGAAGTCCAGCCCCTTCTCCTCCAGTATCTTCTTCAGTTCGCGAGCCTCGCTCTCAGAGACCTCCCCCCTCCTCACCATATAGTCCACGACTTCGAAGGCTTCTTCGATGGTTTTGCATCTTCTAATGTAGTCGACTACTGAGGGCACGTACCCCCTCCAAGGGTCGAGAGAGCTCTGATCAAACTTCACGCTGAGACTCTTGCCCTCGCCTTTCACGATCTCCCTGTAAAGATTGGGGAACTTCCTCCTGAACTCATCTAACTCGTAGCTCATCTCTACCCTCTGATTAATTTCTTATGTTTAAAAGCTAATAACGCTATTCTCGCCTAGCAGGGTAAACAGTCTTAGACGGGACATCCTCGTATACAACGGTTCCCGGGAGAATCCACGAGTAGGACCCTATCTTAACCCCCGGCATGAGTGAAACGTTTACACCTGTTTTCACATAACCTCCAATGATCGCGCCCAGCTTCAACCTCTTCGTGTCCTCGACAACATCCCTTACCCTCATTTTAACTGTTTTTTCATCAAACCTCAAGTTAGCCGTTATAGTACCCGCCCCCAGGTTCACGTTCTCGCATACTACGCTGTCCCCGACGTACGCCAAGTGGCTTGCCCGCACGTTTTCAAATATAACGCTTTCCTTAACCTCTACGTTGAACCCGATCTTAGAGCCCCCGCATACTACGCTGTAAGGCCTTATCCTAGCGTTAGGCCCTATTTCAACATTCGAGTCGATGTAGACCGGGCCCTCCAGCGACGAGAAAGAGTGTATTATCGAGCGCTCTCCGACATAGACGTCTCCAACCACTCTAACAGGTTCTTCGATAATTCCTTTCACCTCTTTCTTCAGGTTTTTAAGAGCCAGCTTGTTAACCTCTATTATATGCCAGGGTCTGCCGATATCCATCCAAGCATTCCTCGGCAGGACGAACACGCTCACGTCTTTTTTCTCTGCTATCTTATTCACGATGTCAGTGAACTCTAACTCCCCTCTAATGCTTGCTTCAATGTTCTTGTTTTCATCAATGTCCCTGGTGTTAAGCTTGTAGACGCCGGCATTAGCGATATTTGAAGGGGGATGGGCTGGTTTTTCAATAATGCTTTTCAAACGTCCTCCTTCAAGCTCTAGAACACCGTAGTGCTCCGGGCTGTCTACCATTGCCCCGAGGATGACCGATTCTCTAGAATCAATAATCTCCTTGTAGATACCCGGGTCCTCCAGGAATATATCCGAGTAGATTATTAAGACGTCCTCCCCATGGGGCAAGTGCTCGAGGGCTTTAATCACGGCATCCCCAGTGCCCATGGGGGGATCCTGCACAACGTATTTAACTTTATATTTTTTCGGCAAACCGTTCACGTACTCTATGATTTTATCCTTCATGTAGTTAACGACGATGACGGCTTCATCAATGTTCAACGCGTTCAGCCATTCTAAGTGCCAGCCTATGAGCGGCTTGCATAGGACGGGTATTAATGGCTTCGGCCTTGTCTCAGTTATCGGTCTTAACCGCACCCCGTTGCCCGCTGCTAGAATAATTGCTTTCATGAACTACTCACAATAATAGAATAGAGTAAGTGAATGATTTATAAAGAAGACTTGCCGAGCTACTTGGACTTCAATTGAACAGGGGATATGACAACGGCCGGCTTCGGACCCTCCTCTGTGGGGATCATGAGTAGTTTCGACTTGTAAACTTCCACTCTCCTTATCGGATATATCTTTCTAGCCGCCTCTGCTACTTCGTTCGAGATTTTTCCGCTTAAAATCTCGTTGACGAGCTCGTCCATTGTGAGCTCCGGGGCTTTCGACATGATGTAATCTCTCATTATCTTTCTTATGGACTTCTTCTGGCTTGTTTTGCACCTGAAACTCGTCAACGCTACTATAGTAAGTCTCAACACGAATCCATCCTTAGTTGTCACGTCGAATATTCCCTGGATCTTACTGCTCTTCCTCCTGATCAAGCTTTTCATGTAGTCGCGAGCTAGCTCGTGCCCCTTAAACCTGGTGTAGGCCTTACCCCCATCGACGGTGACGACTTGGAAGTAGAGCTTAACGTGAACCTGCGATATATCCCCGGTTAAATCGTAGAGAGTCGTCTCGACGACCCTTCCCACCAGCTTTTCGGGCTCGTCTGCTGGAGTAGACCCCAGGGATATCTCTCCAAACGCCTTAGGCGCAAGTATTTCAAACCACTTCTTCATCTTCCACTTGTCGCGTGCAGTATACTTTGCCTTCGC
Source organism: Thermosphaera sp. (assembly GCA_038827615.1). Taxonomy (NCBI): domain Archaea; kingdom Thermoproteati; phylum Thermoproteota; class Thermoprotei; order Desulfurococcales; family Desulfurococcaceae; genus Thermosphaera; species Thermosphaera sp. Next base: position 1,103,096 of record JAWBNK010000001.1, on the reverse strand, counting down.
CGGCATAAACACCACTTCTTCTCGTCTAGGTAGGGTTTATATCGTTTTAGGGGTTATTTAAACATTGCCAAGCTCTCCGCTATTTCAAGGAGCTTTAAAACCTCATCGACGCTCCCTTTAAGGGTTCTCAACCCCTTCAGTCCTCTCGGAGCTGTGAAAACAATCTCGTACTTGCTCAAGTCATCCAACCTCTCCACTATGCTGACATCCCGCGGAGGGATCGCATTATCCGGGTGTAGCATTCCGTAGGCCGATTTAATGAAGACTTGGCTGGGGGAAGCAATCTTCACGATTGATCTAAACGTTGCTGGTCACCGCGCAAATTTGTACTTCGTCGCAGGATTCATAGGCTTTACTTGGCTCCACCCCGATCCTCAACAGTTCTCTAAGAACCGTGTACGTCCCTCCGTTGTATATTATTGATACAGGGGTCTTACTATTCGGCATCGGCATTTCATTAGCAATATCAACTATCAAGTCCGGTCTCTCAATGAACCCTTCCACGTCGACCGGCTTGCCGTTCAATAACTGCTCCGGGATCGCTGAGCCGAGAAGTGCGGCTACTTCATCTATGACCTCCTCATAAATAGAGAGTACTTGAGTGAACAGGGCTTGTTGCGCGTAGCCCAAGGTCTTGAATACGTTTTCGCGCTTTAAACTAGTGAAAACTAGTATGGAACCCATCACTTCCAATAGCTCGATCTGCCCCACTTCTGTGAGAATAGTGTGGTTGAAGCCTATTAGCCTCATTAAATAGTTTTTCAAATAATCCTGGGGGATGTTTATGGATTTTTTGATCAAGTTGGTAAGCTCAACTATCGTTGAACGCCCCTCATCTGTGGAGATGTCTATTGGTTGAAGCCTGTTTACATCGGCAGACTTGGTGGCTTTCTTCAGGAAATCCTCTACCCTGTCTCGTAGGCCTGTGAAACCGGGAAGGAATGGAATCAACGTTCTCGCAAAAGACTTTGCGAGGCCGACTCTTTTATGACCCCATAGCTTAATGCCTATTTCCTTACCCATCTCCTTGCTCACTAAGAGATAGTTTGAAATGCTTTGTTCTAAGCCTTTGAAACCATCTTGACCGGTATCAAGGTTTCTGTATATTCCACTTATTAAGGCGAGAATCTTATCCCATTTGTCAACACCGAACATCTCGTCCAGTACAGTGACTACTAGGCCGCTAATGCTGGTATCCCTCATTGGCTCCAGTGAAAATTGCTTTGAGGATTGGACGGGCTTGAGATTGATGAGGAGTTGCGGCTCTCCGGGCTCGTCAATAATGTATTTCGGATCAAAATTCACTTTAACATCATAGCCGTGGAGAGCCAGGTTTTTCAAAATGATAGCGCTGGCCAGGAGGGAGTCCAAGTCGGTGCTTGGAATTATCCTAAAACTCTGTTCTCTCTGGATAAAGTTGATGAACTCCTCCTTACCCACGAAAACACACCAGCTGATTAAAAGTTAAGGGCGGGATTCAGTAATAAGGATAACCTTATTGAGAGGGCTGTTGCGCGAACGAATAAATACCGCCGGATATTAGGAGCTTCGCCTTCTCAGGGTCGTACTTCCAGTCCGATGGTAGAACGCCGATCCTCTTATAATACTTAACCAGTCTATGGATCTTCGACTCAACCTCTATCAACCCCTTCTTGCTGTGGTAATCCTTCGGATGCTCGCTTAAATGCCTTCTGAGGTTAACGGCCTTCTGCATTAAAGACATGAGGTCCTCGGGAATAGCGACTTTGACGCCGTGCTTGCTCAATATCTCTACAAGCTTCTTCCCCGTTACTTGTTTAACGAGCGGGATTCCATACTGATCCCTCAGTAAGACGCCGATCATGGATGGAGTGTAACCTTTCTTCGCGAGCTCGACTACTAAGAGCTCTACATCGCTAGGGCTCATGTCTAGCTTCAGCCATCTCGGCGGACCAGCTCTCGCCGGCCTGTTAGAGTGTGATTGACCACGGTCTCTCTTCTTGTTCATATGAACACCTTGACTCTAAAGCACTGCTAACTGAAATCCATATTAAAAACGGGTTTTAAATTTATTCAGTCCGTAACCCGTGTTCTCTGAGAAAGGAGAAAACTCCTTCAACGGCCTTCGCTCTGTGGCTGAACAGGTTTTTCTCCTCAATGCTCATCTCAGCGAATGTTTTATCGGAGCCGTCTGGGATGAAAACCGGGTCGAAACCGAAGCCCTTGTCCCCTCTGGCTTCATGAGCTATGTGCCCGCACACTTCTCCCTCCTTGACTACGAAATACGGCTCGTAAATCAGCACTGCAACGGATTTAAAGCATGCTCTTCGGTCTGCGATATCCTTCATCAGCTTCAGTAGGCCTTCGACTCCTATCGTCTTGTAGACGAAGCTACTATATGGTCCCGGGAACCCGTTTAAAGCCTCCACGAACAAGCCGGCGTCTTCCACTAGAATGGGCTTGCCAACTTCCCCATATGCTTGAATAGCAGCCGTTCTGGCTATGACTCGCAGGTCGTCTGATTGTACTTCAAACTTGACTCCCGGGTACTGCTTGAGAACAAACCCGTATTTCGATGCTATGGGTTTAACCTCGTCAAATTTGTGCTTGTTTCCAGTAGCGAAGAATACCTCACTCGGATACATACCTCTCCCTCATGACGCTCTTCCTGAGCTCTCTGTCGACATATCTCCCTCTCACCCTTATCTCGAGAAACCTGTTCTTAACTTCTTCGAAGCTACCCTTGAAATTATCCCTGTACGAGTGCAGGAAGGAAGCCATGAATCTATCGGCCAGTGAAGGATACATAGCTAGGAGGTTCCGGTTTAGTAAGTGAAGGTCTATGGCGTATTCCTCCACGTCATCGCTATACCCGGCCAACCCGAAGTCTATGATGAATACTTTCTCTCCACTATAGATGGTGTTGGACAAGGTTAGATCTCCGTGGTAGATTTTATTAGAATGCATTATGGCGACTTGTCTCCCCAACTCCCCGGCTACCCTACTCAATTCTGAATCGCTGAGGGAGCCTATTATCGAGGAGAGCGAAACCCCCTTGACGTATTCGATAACTAGGACCCCGTTCTTAGCGTCAACGATGATTGGGGCTGGAACGTTGAGACCTATGCTGCGTAAGTGAGCGAGTATTCTCGCCTCCACTCTGGTCCTATGCTCCTTGAATACTTTGTTGAATAATTCATGCCTATACGGCTTATCCAGCCTCTTCTTAACGATGAAGTCTTTTCCGAAGATTTTAACGCGGTATATTACCGCCTCAGCTCCTCTATTATGATAGTTTACAATCCCAGCCACGGGTAAGACCCCTCGTCCAACCTTAACCTCTGCCTTACGAAGGCTTCTTCAGGCTTCACCGAGAAACCGTTGAGATACATTAACAACCCAGTATAGGAGATCATTAATCCATTATCTCCTGCTATATCGGGAGGCGTGCCGTAGTAGGGTATGCCGTGAATCTCCGAGAGCTTCTCAAGCTTCCATTTCAACACCGTGTTAGACGCTACTCCTCCCACGAGGAGGATAGATTTCTTACCTGAGAGAATAAGGCTTCTCTCAGCAACTTCTACCAGCATGTTGAAGGCTGTTTCCCTCAAGCTGTTGCAGATGGCTCCTAGCGTCCTTCTATCTCCTCGAGCATTTCTCGCTCTCTGTAATGCGGCTGTTAGAAGACCCGAAAAGCTCAGATCGCTACCTTTTACAGTGTAGGGTAGTGGGACGAAATCAGGGTTCCACTCTGAGCACAAGTCTACGGCGTGTTTTCCTTCGACCACGTAGGGAGGGGCTATCCCTATTTCACGGGCAAAAGTATCCAACAGGTTTCCAAGGGGGATGTCGAGAGTCTCGCCGAGAACCCTGTATGCTCCATCCTTAGCTACAACGATCATTGTGTTCCCGCCGGAGACGTATATTACGAGCGGGTCTGTGAAACCACTGTAGAGCTTGCCTATCTCGATGTGAGCGATTGCATGGTTAACTGGGACAAGAGGCTTATCGTAGTATGAAGCCAGGAACCTGGCGACGCTCGCGGAGACCCGTAGGCATGGACCCAGACCTGGACCCATTGAGTAGCTCACGACTGAAACATCTTTCAAGCTCACCCCAGCCTTCTCCAGGGCTTGTTTAAGCAACGAATATGCTTTCTCCATGTGGTGATAAGAGGCCTCCCGAGGATGTAAACCCCCCTTTGGCGGCTTATACTGGCTGTTAACGTTTGCCAGTACCTCGACTGCACCGCCCCTGAGCCTTACGATCCCGACTCCGAATGTGTGGCTGGTTGACTCAAAGCCGAGGGAAATTAATTCCTGAGCATGGACCCCCGGGATGTCATAGGGTATCCTGTGGGAGGCGAGGGGGTTCATTCAACCATCTCTTGGTTGAAGTTGGGAGCTGATTGAAAAATCCCGCGCTACTTCGGAGCGTACTCAACGTACCCGCATCTTCCACAGTGCCATCTAGCAACAGGCTTCTGGTGAAAAGCCATGAAGGACCCGCACTTCGGACAGGTCTTGTTCTTCCTCTTTATCGCACCGGATTTGTAATCAACCTCATATAGTTTGTGAACGTAAGGCATTCAACCACCCTCACTGGGATTGTTGAATCTTCTGAAGGGATTCATCGTTTCGCTTTATTATATATTCGGGTTCAAATAGTTTAACCCTAGAGGCGTCATCGTAAACATGGGCCTCGACCCTGCTCACTTGGACGCCGAACTCCGTCTCCAAACTCCTAATTATAACCTGCTCAACAGGTTTACCGTAGTGTTTCGACAAGGCTATTCTCAGCAACCCCTTGCTCGGTGTTCCCTCGCCCGGGTGGCCAATCTTGATAACTACTTCAACTCTCTTTATCAACGGGTTGTAGCGTTCTTCGACGACCTCGCCCATGTATTTGTCTAACTGAATAGTCTTAACCACTCGTAATCACCTTCACCTAAATAACGGTTTTAACTAGCTTAAAAGTTTTAAGAAGCTTTAAAATCCTGACTCCATCAGCTTCAAGCTCTACGACCCCCGTGTTGGGTTGCCCGTATAGAACTCTCCCCGATTTAACGAGCGAGGGAGCCAGCGAAAAGACGAGCAGGTCCTCCTCGCCAACAACCTCAGCAGTAAAGGGCGTCTTTAAGAGGTTTATTACGAATGAATTGAGGCTGACGCATCCAGCCGGGTTGACCAAGCGGATCACGGGTGTGCGCTCTGAGCGGTTTCCGCGAACTTTCTCAAACCTCTTCGTCTTATAATCAACGATTTTCACTCTTGAAATATGGTTTGAGGAGACAACATCCCCTATTGTTGCATCCGAGCTTAACCCGGAAATAACGGGTTTTTCTGAAACATACAGTTTTCCTTGCGGGAGACTAAGCGTTTTCCTGAGAAAACCCGGCGGCTTTAAACAGGGAATAGGATGGCTGGGCTCACCCAATCTTAACCACGTATCTTCCCTTCTGCTTTAAGTCCAGTTTCCTGGCTAAATCGCTCTTCTCGGGATTGAGTATTATTATGACACCGTTCCACTCGTCTGTGAAGCTTTTTGAACCACACGTCGGGCACACCCCAGCTTCTCTCTCGACAAGTGTTTTGCAGTTTTTGCACGCCTTGAAGGGTTTTCCCCGCTTACTCACGATCCCAGCCCCCTAAGCTATCTTTCCCATGGATGGTTGTCTCATGGTCATGTGAACCCTTAAACCCTTCCCCGGCATTGGGGAGACATTGAATATTCTGGCTCTGACGACATCGCCTTTCTCGATATACTTCTTAGACTCCTCTAAGAGCAGGGAGCCCCTGCCAGCGTCGTAGGAGACCTTCTCATCGGCTACCTGATTAATGTAGATGAAGCCGTCCAGTACTCCGAGATCCACGTAAAGCCCGTTCTTCGTAACTGTGACTACTTCTCCTTCGACGACTTCCTTGACTTGGGGATGGAACACTAGTGCTTCGAACTCGACGTTATGGTATGTCGCACCATCTCCGGGTATTATCTTCCCAGAAGGATCAACATTCAACCTGAGGATAGTAACTATCACCGAGGGCTCTTTCTTCTCCTCTCCTGTGAAAGGATTCTTTAAGACGACAACGGTTCCCTCGTACAGCTCGCGGAGCTCTTCAAGGGCGACCTCCTCTAGCGGCCGTCCAAACTTCGACGGAGGTATTCTCACGACGTCCTTAACTCTGATTACATTATACAATTCCACAACACCTATATGGCATTGTTTTAATCAAGCTAACCATGGTTATTTATGAATATCCTTTTATAAATACTGGAAGCTAATCCTTAATACTCTATTAATCCTTCAACCACAATCCTTTGGGACTCTTCCCTAAGGTATATCTCTGAAAGCCCCTTCTCCCTGGCTCTCCTTCTGAGCTCCCTATCGTTAGTGGCGATTGCCGCGTTGTACGACGTCGCGTAGTCCAGAATAGCGTCGTCAGCGTCGCGGAACTCGTCCGGCTTATGATCAACTATCTTGCACCTCTCCCTTGCAATCTTGATTGCTAGCTCGCATTTCTTCTTCATTAAACCTCCCTCTCTCCCCCCTATTGTTTCCAGCTCTTTCAGGGTTTGTGCTAGAACTATGTATTCCGGCTTAAACGCTACTTGTTCCTCGATCTCCTCTAGAACAGGGAAACCATCTGCGATAAGGAGCAGTATATTAGTGTCTAACACGATCTTGGATGGCTTCCTCAGCTCACTGATTCAACAACACCCCAGCCGGCAAGTCTCCAGCGACCTAGGACCCTCCTACTTACAGCGATCCTTGCTTTCTCCCAAACCGCTACAGGATCCTTGAGCTCGACGGTCATGCGTGACTCCGACAGCTTGTTTACGACCCCGATCCTCGTTGCAGTTCCTATTGTTAACACAATGTTCTCTCTTGGTTGAAGCGGCGGGAGCTTTGTCATCTCCTTGGCTCCGACGACTCTTTCAAAAACCTTGTACTCGACTTCGAGGATCCTAGCGATAGGCGGCGGGTGGTCGGGGTGAGACACCACGTTGCCCACTAAGGAGTCTGCTTTGGTTAGAGAGGGATCTAGAGGGGTCCTAATGGCTACGAGCCCGCCAGGCCTAGCATTATCGGTTTGTAGTTCCCCGAAGCGTATCTCCTCGATCCTTGTGGTGATCGGCTCGTACTTGTAAGCGGTTTTAGATCCTCCAACAGGGACTCTTACCCCTGGAAGTATAGATATTTCATCGCCGACTTTCAACTCTCCCTGGATCAATGACCCGCCTATGACGCCTCCAACCAGGTCTTCAAACGTTGTTCCAGGCCGGTTAACGTCGAAGCTTCTAACGATGAACATTAAGGGCGGCTTGCTAAGGTCGCGCGCGGGAGTTGGAATATGCTCCTGGAAGCTCTGTAGCAGTACGTCTATGTTAGTCTTATGTAAAGCGCTCACAGGAATAATCGGTGCGTTCTCCGCTACAGTACCCTTCACCAGCTCTTTTATCTCCTTATAGTTTTGAAGAGCTCTCTCCCTCGTCACCACGTCGATCTTGTTTTGAACGATCACAACGTTCCTGATACCTATTGCGTTCAGAGCTATCAAGTGCTCCACTGTCTGGGGTTGGGGGCAAGGCTCGTTGGCGGCTACCACGAGGATTGCGCCGTCCATCAGCATTGCTCCACTGAGCATTGTCGCCATCAAGGCCTCGTGGCCGGGCGCGTCCACATAACTGACTCTTCTAAGCAGTTTCGACTCGCTTCCGCTGGGACAGATCTCCTCGGTGGTGTATGCGTCGGGGGGACTCATGTCCTCGCAAATCGCTATGTTCCCGTCCGCGTATCCTAGTTTAATCGTCATTCCTCTCTTGAGCTCCTCGCTGTGTCTCGCAGTCCATATGCCCGTGAGTGCTTGAACGAGGGTGGTCTTCCCGTGGTCAACGTGCCCTACCACTCCGATATTTACTTCAGGCTGTTTTTTCTCCCAAGGCATGCCGTATCCCTAGCATCTTACTAACTGTTACGAATTATTCAAGAACTTGCTTTTATACTAGAGAAACTATTTCGAGTAAACAATAACCGTGTTTATTTGAACAGTATCTGGAGCTACAGTGTTCCCTCTAACCATTTTCCTCCTTCTCTCACCGCTCCTCGACGGGTAGAAGCCCGGCGGACCGGAGAGTAATGCTCTCTTCTTCACGGGACCTGGGATGTCAGGTCTCATGGGAAAGCCGCTGATATCGCTTCCGCCTGTTATCCTCAACTTAACATTGCGCAGTCCGAGCAGGGTGCCGTCGAACTCGTCACCTATTTTCAAGCCTATTAGTGATGCTGTCCTCTCATCATTAACTCTTACCTGCCAAGAAGTTGCCCTGAACACTTCTCCCTCCAGCTCGGTGTTCCCAGACAAGTTGATGAGGAACTCCGAGTTCACCAGCACTGTGTTGTCGGGGACGTTGTCTGATACTTCTAGCTTACCGGTTATCTTGATTTTATCGCCTGTGTCGGGGCGCCTCATTCTAACCGTAACTACTCCGTGAACAGGATTAATCTCTTCGAGCAACTTCCTGTTAGCCCTGAGCACGGGGAGCTCGAACTTATCCTTCATCTTATCTGTGAAGGGGACTTCAGCTTCTCCCATTACCTTTACTTTGATTGTTTTCAGGGATTTAGGCGCTTCTGGATCGTTTACTACTATCTTGAAATCCGGCATGTTGCAACCTCCACCAGTTTCCCGGTGGACTGTGTCAGTAATAAGCTATTAAGAGGTTTTTATATATTCGGGTAAGTTGAAACTGGTGATCTTTTTGAGTAGTTCGAGGAGAGAGTGGATTAGGCAACCTATCATAGTAGTCATGGGACATGTGGACCACGGTAAGACGACTTTGCTCGACAAGATAAGAGGAACTGCTGTTGCCAGGAAGGAACCTGGAGAGATTACGCAACACGTTGGCGCCAGCATCGTTCCATCCAGCGTCTTAAAGAAGATTGCGGAGCCCTTGAAGAAGTACTTCCCCAAGCTTCAAATCGAGGTCCCCGGGCTATTGTTCATCGATACGCCTGGTCATGAGTTGTTCGCTAATTTGAGGAAGAGGGGCGGGAGTGTAGCGGATATGGCGATCCTTGTCGTGGACGTCATGGAGGGTTTTCAACCTCAAACCATTGAAGCCATAAGCATCCTTAAGGAGAAGAAAGTACCCTTCGTAGTGGCTGCCAACAAGATCGATAGGATAGACGGCTGGAAGTCGACCCCTGACTCGCCATTCCTCGAATCAATAAGGAATCAATCCCAGAGAGTTGTGAACGCATTAGAAGAAAAGATTTACAGGATCGTAGGGGAACTATACAGCCACGGGTTTGAAGCCGATAGATTCGACAGGATCCGGGACTTCCGTAGAACTGTGGCGATAATCCCGATATCAGCTAAGACTGGGGAAGGCGTGAGCGAGCTTCTGGCGTTGATAACGGGGCTTGTGCAACAATTCATGAAGAAGAAGCTAGTGACCAGTGATGAACCAGCCAAGGGCGCGGTCCTCGAGGTTAAGGAGGAGCCGGGCTTGGGGACGACTATAGACGTCATAATCTATGAGGGGGTCTTGAAGAAAAACGATTTGTTCATCATTGCTGGAAAATCGAAGCCGATCGTGACCCGGGTCAGAGCCCTTTTAATGCCCAGACCCCTCCAGGACATGAGAATGCACGAGGGGAGGTTCAACCAGGTTGAGGAAGTGTTCGCCGCGACGGGCGTTAAGATATCAGCCCCGGATCTGGACGAAGCCCTAGCGGGTTCATCCCTCTACGTTATCCCCGACGAGTCGAAAATTCCAGAGTACTTGAAGATCGTCTCGGAGGAGGTTGCACAGCTCAGGTTTAAGACCGAGAGCGATGGAGTCGTTATAAAAGCGGACACGCTCGGCTCCCTGGAGGCCCTGCTGGAAGCTATGAGGAGGGAGAAGATACCAGTGAAGCTGGCTGACGTGGGAAATGTATCGAGAAACGACGTCTTAGAGGCAAGCATTGTTAAGAAGTCTCGCCCCGAGTACGGCGTAATCCTAGCTTTCAATGTAAAGCTGCTCCCGGAAGCGGAGGAGATGGCCAGTAGAGAAGAGATCCCGGTGTTTCAGAGCAACATCATATATCGTTTGCTCGAGGATTATGGAAAATGGATCAAGGAGTTGAAGGAGAGGGAGGTTGAGAGAGAAGTTTCATCCTTGGTGAGGCCGGCGAAAATCAGGATACTCCCCGGGTTCATATTCAGGAGGAGCGATCCAGCCATAGTTGGGGTTGAGGTTTTAGGCGGCGTGATGAGGCCAGGATGCACATTGATGAGGAGTGATGGAGTTGAGCTTGGCACGCTGGTCCAGATAAGGGATAGGGATAATGTTCTCAAGGAGGCTAGAGTCGGTCAGCAAGTAGCCGTGAGCATTAAGGGGCGGTTAATGATCGGACGCCATGTCGATGAAGGAGACATTCTCTACACTAGCATACCGAAGGAGCACGTCAATATCTGGCTCACCAAGCATAAAGACAAGTTGAGCAATGACGAGCTACTTGTCTTGAAGGAGATAATAGAGATAAAGAGGAAGCAAGACCCCTTCTACGGTTTTACGGCTCATCCTACTTGAATAATCTTTGATGACGAAGAACGAGAGCTAGCTACTTCGTCTTGGAACCATATTTTAACGTCCACTTCAGCCTTCTAGGATCCCTGTTCATGTTGTAGTTCTTGAAGCACTTTCTACTGCAAAACCACATTATAGTGCCGTTATTCAACACATACATTAACCCGGTACCCGGCTCCAGTTCTTCCCCGCAAAACGCACATTTCGCCAGCCTGGCCATCTTCTCCACCATGGTATCGTTATTGCCTACTCTCGTTAATGTGTTAGCGAGGTTTTTAAATTTTCCCCGATAATACTTATAAGGATTAATTACATGTGAAGGAGAATTAGGTGATAGTGTGAGCGAGCAACAGAAGCCTGGGAGAGTAGTGATAGAACAACCCAAGGTTAACATTGTCGAGGAAATAGGTTTTCCAGCAGAAGTTATTCAAATCATTGGGAGAACCGGTGTCTCCGGGGAGATAATCCAGGTACGAGTCAGGGTCTTAGAGGGCAGGGATAAGGGCAGAATTATAACTAGGAACGTCAAGGGTCCTGTCAGAATAGGAGACATAGTCATCCTGAGAGAAACTGAGAGGGAGGCTAGAAAGCTTTCCACGAAGAGGTAGTTGAAATTTATTTGTAAAAAACAGAAACCTATTATTAACCGCTTTTAGCCCTGAGCTCCTGAACGGCTTTCACTATTTCATCGATTAACGACTTTGCTTCACCAGCGTCAACGATAGCGGCGCTAGCGGCTGCTACCTCTATGCCCGTAGCCTCTCCAAGCTTCTGCTTGCTTGGAACATAGACGTAGGGTATTTTCTTCTCGTCGCATAGCAGCGGTAGATGAGCCACGATCTCAGGCGGGTCAACATCTTCCGCTATCACTACGAGCTTTGCTTGTCCTCTCTCAACAGCTTTCGTAGTCTCGTTCGTTCCCTTCTTGATCTTTCCACCTGTTTCTTTGACCTTTTTAACTGCTTCGTAAACTTTTTCGGCTAGTTCAGCCGGTACTTCGAACTTTACATAGAATGGTTTGGGCATACTTCATCCTCCTCCCTATTGGTCGTCCATAAAGGGCTTTAATTGAATCCTATCTTATAAATGTTGCGGATGGATGAGTAGTTTAGCGAGTGTCAATCGTGCGCGAAAAACGCTACTACGCTTGTTTCCTTTACCTCCTCTATCCTCGCAAATCCCACTCGATACAGCTGGATGAGGGAGTCAGCCTTCTCGCTTAGAATACGCTTCTCGGCTATAAGTGTTCTCCTAACAAGTCTCAATCCATCGGGAACAAATAACTCCAGCAGGGCTTTCTCATCCTCCTTAACCCACTGAATGATTTGGAGGCCATGTTTCTTCGCCTCCTCCTGGGAGATACTGTGGAGATGAGCTATCAGGACGGGCTTCCCGTTCCTCAGCGCTGAACCAGTTATTTGAAAGTTGCCAACCCCCATAAGCCTGAATAATCCTCCCTGCTCGCTTGGAACATCCTTCATGGACACGTATACAACTGATCCGTCGCTAACCTTGTAGGAATAATACGTCTTACGCGATGGATGTACTGGTATTTTAGCCTCGATTTCACTTGGAATGTTTCTCAACACTATTTCAACAGGGTCTTCGACAGCCATGTACCTGTTCGCTAATTGGTCGATGATGATTCTGTTGATCGCCGAGAGATTGGCGTAGCTGATTTTAGCGTCGACAGGCTTTATCCCGACCTCTTTTATTATCTTCCATAAGGAGTCCCTAGTGATCCCCCTACGCCTCAAGCCCGATAAGGTTCCAAGCCTAGGGTCTGAGTAAGCCTCGAACCCGGATTCTTTGATCATTTTCCTCATCTTGGATTTGCTTAGGATAACTCCTTCAAGCGATAGCCTGCCGAAGTGGATTGTCTCAGGGTACTTCCACCCCATGAGGTCGTATAGGAATTTTTGCTTCACAGTGTTCGAGACGTGCTCTTTTGCACGTAGAATATGAGTAATGCCCATCAGATGATCGTCGACTCCTGCGGCGAAATTATAAGTTGGCCACACGATATACCTTTCGCCTACAACGGGATGCGGGGTCTTCGAAGTATCTATGATCCGGAATGCCACCCAGTCTCTAACACTTGGATCTGGATGTTGAAGATCCGTCTTAATTCTTAAAACAGCTTCTCCTTCTCCATAATACCCTGATAGCATTTTATCGAATTCTTCAAGCTGGGTCTCAACGGGCAGGTTCCTATGCGGGCAGGCCTTCCCCTCCTTTCTGAGGGTTTTGAACTCCTTCTCGCCGCACTTATCTATGTAGGCACCGTTTTTTTCGATGACTTTCCTAGCTACTTCGTAAAACAAGGGTATCCTCAAGCTCTGAATATACTCTTGACTCCACTTAACCCCCAGCCATGCGAGATCCCGTTTTATCATCTGGTATGCTTCAGGATAAGGCGATTTAATCCTTGGATCAGTGTCTTCAAACCTTAAAATCATTTTGCCTTTATACATTTCCGCATACCAATAGCTGAGCAGTGCTGGACGTGCATTGCCTAGGTGAATTGTGTAATCGGGGTTGGGGGCAAACCTGGTAACCACAGCTCCTTCCACGGCATTTGGCAATGGAGTGAGATCCTTCTCTTTAACTTCCCTCTTCTCTTCCAGTAGTTCAGGCCAATTGCTCTTAATTATTTCGATTTGTTTTTCAAGGGTTAGCTTGTTCACCTCATCGACGATGCTGCGTATTACTTCAATATAGTCTTTGAGAACACCTCTCACCTCAGGTATTTCGCCGATAATTTTCGATGTAACAGCCTTCAAGTCGGCTTTTCCATTATACTTTACAGCGTTTAGTAATGCGTGTTTAAACCCTACCTCACGGATTTTTTCCAACAATGATTTCTCTTGGTTGCTCACTGGTCAACACCATTATAACTTTTTCAGGTGATTCCCAGGTAAGATCTATTACGGCTAGTAATATACCTTTTACGGGTGATTTAATAACCCTGACCTCCCTCTTATTAGTTACTATGAACCCTATTTTCTCGTGAGCTTCGACTTGCTCACCCTCCTTCTTGTGAATCGTAATAATCGATCCCGAGACCTCTAGTAGTCGGACGCTCTCGCCTTTACGAACGTAGAATCCTCTGTAGCGGTCACCCTCATCCATGTATACGATTATTACGTCTTTCAAGAAGCATGATTTTTCAAGATCTAGGAATTCAACGAGTTTTTCGAAGGGAACGCTTGAGAAAACTTTGCCGCACTCTGGTCCCGCAAGCCCGCGAGCCGGTGAAACATAAGCCCGTGTTCCAGTTAAGCAGATAACCCTCCCTTCCCCCAGCCCGTTCTCTACAAACGCCTCTGGGAAGAAATACTCGCTCATTTCTTGAGCATCTCCAGGTACTTGTCCGTGTCGAACCCTCTAGAGCTCATGTAGGATTTGATCGAGCCCCCTAGAACCACTGGTTTCTTCTTAACGTCGCCCAGGCTCCTAGCCCCTATTAGGAACATGACGGTCTTTAAAGACTCAACGTATTCTTCAACGTATTTTGACGCAGCCTCGTATCCCTCGCTTAACAGTTTTATCAAAACCGGTTTCGCGAAGCCAGCCATGTCAGCCCCCAATGCCAGTGATTTAACAGCTCTTAAGCCGTCCCAAACCCCGCCCGACGCTATGATGGTTGATTCCCTGCTCGCCAATCTAGCCTCGATGATTGATATTGGAGTCGGAATGCCCCAGTCTCCGAGGAGTTGCGCTATATTCTTTTTAATAGAGTCTGAAGTGTTCCTATACATTTCGACCTTAACCCAGCTCGTCCCGCACGCTCCTGCAACGTCAAAGATCCTTATTCCAGCCTCGGAGGACAGCCTTTTCACGACTTCGTATGATAACCCATTCCCAACTTCTTTAACGAGCACGGGAACGCCTGCTTCCTTAACAAGGTCTCTCAAGCGGTAGATTATGTCATCCGAGAAGTCGGTATCTCCCTCGGGCTGTATGACCTCCTGTGCTGGGTTTAAGTGTACTGCCAGAGCATCAACTCCCACTGCATCTATCAAGTGTTTGATGTCTTGAATACTGGTTGTTTTAAGTGTGTTGAAACCTATGTTCCCTATCAATGGAACACTGCCTGCGACCTCCCTTGCTACTCGGTAGGTTTTCAACACGTCTTGGTCGAAGTTGCTGGTTAAAATCGGTCTTTGACTACCGAGGCCTAGGGCAATCCCGTGTTGAGCGGCTAACTGGGCCAGCTTCCTGTTTATCTCGAGAGTCTCCTTTGCACCTCCGGTTATACCTGTTATCATAAGTGGTGCTTTAAGCTCATACCCTAGGAATGGAAACCGAGTGTCGACTTCATCTATTCTGAAACCCGGAATTGCTTGATGTATTAGGATGATATCGTTGAAGTACTCAGAACACTTACCCGTGAAATCTACGTCCTTCGAAGCCACTATCTCTAAGTGCTGGAGCTTTCTCGAGTAAATACTACTCAACCGTTGACACCTTCAACCATGAAGAATAAGTTTTTTAGCACAATATAAAGGAGTAATGTCAAGCTAATTTAAAAATCGAGCTTAAGACGAGAACCTTATTGACGCGTATCCTACAACGTGTGATTTATCCCCTGAGACATCCCCGCTTGTTGCGTATTTCAAGAGCTCGGCCCTAGCCTTCTCTTTAAGGAGTAGTTTAGAATACTCTATCAACACCATGATTCCTCCAGGACCGCATACCGAGATATCTTCTCTCAGCAAGGTATTGTAGAAGCCGAGGGAGTCGAGCCTCAGTATCATTGAAATGGCGTCTGAGTCTTTCTTCACGGTTATCTCGTGTGGATCGTAGTGGTTGAAGTCGCTGCTTGCCACTAGGATAACGTCCCTTTTCAACGATGAAACGGCCTCCATGATAGATCTAGCAAGGTCCATGGCGGTGTCAGGAGTGTGGAGGCCAAGGACTACCGGGAGGATCCTCACCCTGTTTCCATAAATGTACTGGATGAAGGGGAGTTGTACTTCTATGGAGTGTTCTTCAACATGCGCGTACTCGTCTAGCTCAGCGATATGGCTTTTCTCGGCAATAGCCTTCCCCAGCTCGGAGTCGACTTCCATGGAGCCGAGAGGGGTTTCCCACGTGCCGCCAGGGTATATTGAGACTAATGCGCCATACCCAGTGTGATTAGTACCCAGTATGATGACGGTCTCGGGGACCCCGTCCATGGCCATTTGAAAATACGTGTGGGCGGCAACAGGGCCGCTGTAGATGTAGCCTGCGTGCGGTGAGATGTAACCAATGGTTTCCTTCCTTCTCGTGGCTGATATCTTTGGAAGTGTTCCCGGACCTATTGGATGAGTGAAGGACCATTCGATCAGGGATTCAAGCTCTCTCTTATCACTGGGGTAAAAATATCCTGATACTACGGGGAGCCTTTTCTTCAACAAGCCACCCCTATACTTCGGCCTCGAACTCTGAGGGTTGCTCGGGCAATTCGCCGTTAGCGGGTATGACGCCGCGTTCCCTTAACACTTGTCTCGTGAGTATCCAGTAGAGCAGTGCCAGGCTCTTCCTCCCTTTGTTGTTCCCAGGTATAACTAAATCTATGAAATCGGTTTTATTGTCAGTATCGGCGAACGAGATTATCGGGATTCCGATCTCAGCGGCTTCCTTTAAAGCCTGCGCATCAGCTCTCGGGTCGGTGAGTAGCACGATATCGGGTTCGTAGTACCATTTAAGGCTGGGGTTCGTGAATGTCCCCGGCAGGAATCTACCGGTGAAGGTTTTACAGCCGATGTATTGGCACATTTTAGTGACGGGCTTCTTCCCGTACTGTCTAACCGAGACTACAGCGATCTTAGTTGGCTCATACCTAGCGAGGAATTTCCCCGCTATTCTCAGCCTATCATCTATTTTTCTAACATCAAGTATGAATAAACCATCGCTTCTAACCCTGTAGACGAAGGGCTCCATGAATTTAGTGCAAATGTGGGTACCTATGTGAACTCCTGCCGACAAGTACTTGTCGACGGGCACGAGGAGTTCAATTACCTTCTCACCGGGTCTCGGAGTTATGGGTTGTTCGCCCAAACTGTCTATTGGCTCGCCTTCAAACATGTGTTTTCACCTCACGATATCTTGGGGAATTGTAAAACCTCTTTTGAGACATCCACGTAAGATAAAAACATTCTCCTGCAACAATACCTTTTAACACCTAATTCATCTAAGACTTTCCCAGGATCTTCGCCTGCTTTAACTTTTTTCTCATATTCCTCCCATAAATGTCCTATGGGGGCGCCGCAAGTGAAGCATCTCACGGGGAATAGCATCTACTACACCCTACCTGTAGCTCTTCTGCCATCTCCTACGAGCACTGTATCTTCCCCATTTCTTCGACTCTGTCCTCCTAGGGTCGCCGCTCAGCATGTGTCTATCGTACTCTACGAATATCTTCCTGATCTCTTCGTCATTATTAACGTATTCGAGCAATCCCCTAGCTATGGCGGTTCTGCATGCTTCAGCCTGGCTCATTACTCCTCCACCTTGTACGTTTACCCTTACGTCAATCCTCTTGCCCAAGTCTCCAACAAGCATTAGCGGCTCCATGATTTTTACTCTCGCAAGTTCTACTGGAAAAATTTCCAGGGGGACTCCGTTGATCCAAACTCTCCCCTTGCCGGGCTTAATCAATGCTCTAGCGATGCTCGTCTTCCTCTTCCCGGTGGCTACGACTATTTTCATTTTCTCAACGGACGCCTCACTCATTCAAACCCCTCCATCCCAGAGCCTTGGCTACTTCGCTGACGTAAACATATCTTTGTTTAAGCCTAGATACATCGGCTTCTTCAAACCTAACGAATTCTTTTCCTATTAAACTCTTTGGAACACCAACATAGATCCTTAGTCTTCTTAAAGCCTCCCTACCCTTTGGTTGGTCGTATGGGAGCATTCTCTTGATTGCTCTCTTCAGTATCGTAGCAGGGGTCCTGGGTCGGTGAATACCCGATTTTTCGGGATTTCGATGGGTTTTGGCCTTTAAAATGATCTTGTAGCCCTCAATAACCCTGACTCTATCTCCGCTTAAAACAGCCTTCTCGGAGTTGACTATGACGACTTTGTATCCTTCAAGGAGCTTTTTCGCCACAATGCTTGCAAGCCTCCCGAGGATCTGGTTTGATGCGTCTACGAATAATACCTTCTCCCCGCTCAACGCTCTCACCCTATTATCTTGACGTTTGACCCCTTAGGGTTCTCCCTCACAAGCTCCGTGATACTGACCACCCTACATCCAGCTTTCAAAAGCTTATCGTAGGCGGTCCTAGAGAAAGCATAAGCAGCTACGGTTATTTTGTGGTCTATTATTCCAGCACCCAAAACCTTTCCTGGAACAACCACCACGTCCCCGTCAACAGTATGTCTGTTCAGCCTGCTCAAGTTAACAGCTCGGCGCCTCCTAGTCGGCTTCGACAACTCCTCGGCGACGCGCTCCCATATGGGGGCATCGTTCTGTTTAGAGGCTTTCTCCAACTCCTTAATCACTCTTCTCAAAACTATGTTCGTCTTCCTCAACTCAATCATGTTTAAACACCCTTCTCCTTCAGCGCGCTAACGAAATCATCAAGCTTTTTCTCAAGTATTTTAACAGACTCTAATAAAACATTCTTAGCTGATAAAGCACCCGTTAATTCCAGGGTTAAGACGTACTCGTCTTCCTCATGAGCTATCTTGACCGCCCCGGTTGGACACGCGTTCTCACACAACTTGCACATGGTGCAATCCAATACCTTCTCCTTCTTCGCCCTCACTTCCCCCTCACGGAACTCGAAAACCTCCTTGGGGCAGACTTCAATGCACTTTAAGCAATCCTGTGATTTGCAGAGCTTAGGGTTCAGAAGTATTTTAGGGACGTATTTGTGCGCGGCGACTGAGACGGGGCTCCATTTAATATGCTCTCTTCCTCTTCCAAGCCTTGCATATGCTTCAAGCTTTACTTTTTGAGACTTTATTAGCTTTACAATGGGGATTTTCTCGAAAATCGGTTTCACATCGGGGTCGCTTGAAACCAGGGATTCACTGTATAGCGTGACTACCTGGTCTCCTCCTTCGCCCTCGAGGCTTAAGCGTACGAAACAGTCCTCTGAGAACAACCCCTTCTCGCCGGCTTCTCGGCATTCTTCTGGATTCTTGTACTTCTCTAATGCTTCATCACTAGTTAGGGGTATCAGCCCCAGCCTGTGTGCAACATACTCATCGTAGAAGACCGACGAGTTCTCCATGAACGCGACGTAGTCGATGGCCATTGTAGGCACTTCAGCTATTATGACCCTCCTTACGGAGTTTAGGAGCGGTAGGCTGATTCCACTAATTTTCAAGCGGATGAGCAGCGGTTTCTGTTCTAACACCTCTATCTTCAAAGCTAACACACCTATTCTTTAGACTCTTCTACCTCTCCTTCCGCCTGGCCGCCTGGTCGTGTCGTGAGGTATCGGGGTAACGTCCTCGATCCTACCGATGACGAAGCCTGCTCTAGCCAGAGCTCTAATAGCGGCTTGCGCGCCCGGCCCCGGCGTCTTCGACCCGTGGCCGCCTGGAGCTCTTACTTTGATGTGAATCGCAGTGATACCCTTATCCATTGCTTCATACGCTGCTTTTGAAGCAGCTATCATGGCAGCATAGGGGCTCGGCTTCTCCCTGTCGGCTTTAACGACCATTCCCCCACTATACCTGCTCACTGTTTCCGCGCCGCTCAAGTCTGTGATGTGAATAATAGTGTTGTTTAAGCTACTATATATGTGGGTTACTCCCCACTTCAACTCTCTTGAGGAAAACGACATTAGCTACCACCCTCTCCCGCGCTCCTTTCTTTGAATGGGCTGAAAGGAGCATAATCGATAAGGGGTTCCTCCTCGAGCGAAACTATGTATCCGGGCGACTTAATTCTTCTTCCAGCGATGGCTATGTGGCCGTGAACTATTAACTGTCTCGCCTGATATAGCGTCTTAGCCAGCCCCTTCTTATAGACTATCGTCTGCAACCTCCTCTCCAATATGTCTTCAACCCTCAAGTTCAAAGCATCCTCGAGCTTAGCACCCTCTTTGAGAAGGCCAAGCTTCACTAGTTTCTCTATGAGGATCTTCCCCTGTACTTCGCGAACTTCAGCAGGCTCACCAAGCAGTGAGCGCGCCCTGTGACGGTAGTATCGTATAATTGACGAGGCCTTCCACAACTCCCTCTTGTTTCTGAGCCCATATTGGCCAAGCAACTGGGTTTCATATACTAGTATCTCCTTTCTCCATGGATGTCTCGGACCACTCCACTTCTTTCTAGGCTTACGTGGATCACCCATCTACATCACCCCTGCTTCGGCTGTTGAGCCTGCTTCTTCTTTCTAACTCCCACCGTAACTCCCAGCCTACCAGTGGTACGTGTTCTCTGGCCGCGGACTTTCAACCCTAGCGCGTGTCTAACTCCGCGCCAGCTCTTTATCCTCTTTTCTCTCTCAATGTCTTCCTTGACGAAGTAGATAAGCTCAGCACCGATCAAATGCAGGTCTTTTCCAGTTGCATAGTCTTTTCTCCTGTTAAACATCCACGAGGGAATGCCATAAGCCTGCGGGTTTTTCACGAGGGCTTCAATCTTCTTAACTTCTTCATCGGTTAAGTAGCCAATTCGTGTATTGGGGTCTAGGCCGAGAATTCGAGTCACTGCTAAGGAGAAAGCGTAACCTAGACCCTTGACTTCCGCGAGCCCGTACAGTAATGGGAGAGACCCATCTATATCCGTTTCCAACACTCTGATGATCTGCCTGAAAGATTGCTGAGTGCTCACTCTTCCCACCGTTCGGTAAGCAGTATCCTTTAACTAACCATGTAGTAATCTGTTTTTAAGCTTATATCATATTTTAAAACTTACCCTAACTGTTTCCCAGGACCGCGCGTGATTATCTGGACGCCGGGGGCGGGATTCGAACCCGCGCGTCCCGTTAGGGACACTGGCTGCCTGGGGCGATTCTCCAGGCCAGCCCCTTAGACCGCTCGGGCACCCCGGCCCCGTAAATATTCTAGTCTACCGGGGCTTTAAACCCTATCTCTCAGTTTTCAAGCCCAGGGTCTTAGAATGGTTTATCGAGTTATGTTAAAAATGATTAGAGTTCGATCTCCATCCAAATCTCCGGCGGAACTCTTATTCGTATTAATTGCTTCATAACTCTCTCGTCTTCAGCAATATATAGTAGTCTCTTGTGAATTCTCATCTCCCATCTCTCATACTTCTTCTTACCCTCTCCGTGTGGTAGCTTCAGAGTCCTAATCTTCAATTTCTTCGTTGGCAATGGGATGGGCCCCTTCATGCCCACGCCGGTTTTCTTCACGATGTCGGCTATCTTACCTATGAAGTCCTCGAGCACGTCTATATTCGTGCTCCATATCTTGATCTTAACCATTCTCACCGTTGACATAAGCATCATCCTTAAACAATCTCGCTAAGACTTTAAGCATTTTAGGGGTTTAAAAAAACATTTACTTCTTCTGTTGTTCAAAGGGTTTAACTTCAAGTACTTGACCGATTCCTATCGTCTTACCCATGTCACGCATGGCAAACCTTCCAAGCGCTGGGAAGTCGGAATACTTTTCAATTACTAGCGGCTTAATCGGCTTGAACTTCACTACTGCGGCATCACCCTGTTTAACGAACTGCGGGTTCTTTTCAACCTCTTTACCCGTTCTGGGGTCGAGTTTAGCAACTATCTCGGTTATCCGGCATGCTATGCTAGCAGTGTGGACGTGTATAACTGGAGTGTATCCAACTGTTATGGCAGTGGGATGCCATATCACGAAGATACGGGCTGTGAACTCGTCGGCAACTAGCGGCGGGTTGGTCGGGTGGCCAGCAACGTCTCCCCTCTTGATATCCTTGCGCTCGACACCTCTGACGTTGAACCCGATGTTGTCGCCAGGCTCAGCCTTCTCGATCTTGGTGTGATGAGTCTCAATACTTCTCACTTCTCCAATAACGCCCGGCGGGTTGAATATAAGCTTGTCGCCAACCTTCAGTACTCCGGTTTCAACTCTTCCAACAGGCACTGTTCCAACTCCCGAGATGGCGTAGACATCTTGTATGGGTATTCTTAATGGCTTGTCAATAGGTTTGCTGGGGACTTCAAGCATATCCAATGATTCTACGAGAGTAGGCCCGTTGTACCAGGGCGTGTTAGGGGATCTTTCTATGAGGTTTTCGCCAGTCCAGGCCGAGATAGGTATGAAGGGTATCTTTTCAATGTTGAATCCGAGACTCTTCAGGAATTTTCCTAGAACCTCCTTCACTTCCTGATATCTCTTCTCACTGTAAGGTGGCTCGGTGGCATCCATTTTGTTGATGGCGACTATCAATTGGTTGATACCCATAGTCTTCGCGAGAATAGCGTGCTCACGGGTCTGCCCCTCGGGGCTCATTCCAGCCTCGAACTCTCCTTTTCTAGCACTAACGACGAGTATAGCAGCATCTGCTTGGCTTGCACCGGTAATCATGTTTTTAACGAAGTCCCTGTGGCCGGGCGCGTCGATGATGGTGAAGAAGTACTTTTTCGTCTCGAATTTCATGTAAGACAGCGAAATAGTTACTCCGCGCTCACGCTCCTCCTTCATTCTATCTAGGAGCCAAGCGAACTTGAAGCTTTCCTTACCCATCTTCTTGGATTCTTCTTCAATCATCTGAATAGTTTTTTGATCAAAGTAGCCTAGACGGTAGAGAATGTGCCCTGTCATTGTGCTTTTTCCATGGTCAACGTGCCCTATTATTACTAGGTTCAAATGGGGTTTTTGCGATGCAGAGCTCATTTGCATTCACCACACTTGTTTCATGTTCATTGAGTTTAATAAATTGAGTAAGTCTTTTTAAAACCTTTTTACAACTCTGCGTTAACAAGACGCCTGTTCAAGCACCCAGGTGAAGGACGGGTTTTGGCGAAACCTGTTTGGAAGGTATGGTGAAAGAGAATTATCAATGCGTTGGGGTTTGATCAATAAAAGAAGCTACCTGCTGCTCAGAGCTATTCTCTCGATTTCCTCCTTCTTCTGGATCGCGTAGCTCTTGGGATCATTATTAGAAGCCGCTATTATCTCGTCGGCCAGTGCTTCTTCAATAGGTATTGGAGAATTGAAGGCCTTCTCCCTAGCGCCTTCGGTGAGGTGTCTAAGCGCTATGTCTATTCTCCTCATGGGGGAAATGTCCACGGAAACATGGTACGAGATGCCTCCATACATGATTCTCGTAGTCTCTTCCCTAGGAGCAGCGTTCTCAATGGCTCTAACTAGAACTTGTATCGGGTTTTCACCGGTTCTCAGATGTATCAGCTCGAAGGACTTCTTAACGATGTTGTATGCCAAGTGCTTTTTACCCATGTTCTCGCCGGGCCTCATTAACTTGTTGATGAGCCTCTCCACGATGGGTACTTCAGCCTTTCCAAACCTTCTGTGCTCGTGTCTTCCCCCTGTGTGGGGGAGTATGTATGGTTTGAGGCAAATGTACTTCTTCAAGCTTGGGTCTTTTACCTCGATCCCATCGTAGGTCCACTTGCCAAACAGCTTTATCTCGCTTAGTTTCACAACGTGTCCTTCAGTAGCCAATGTAAACACCTGTATAACCTTAATCAGTTTAACAGGCTTTTTAAAATTATTGTAGAGCCAAGACTCTGCCCATGTCTCAAGAAAACACTTTATAAAATCATATATCTATTATCACGGCTTAGGAGGCCTTGCCGTTGGAGCCGCGCTACCTTTTAGTGGAGAAGGTATTTACAGGCGTGTCGGTTGGAGAAGGCAATGCTCCCAGACTGATCCTTCACCTAGAGGACGGCAGGAAATTCTATATGGAGAATGTTTCCTACGACATATTCGTGTCTATTAGGAG
The DNA here is from genome assembly GCA_038827615.1 of Thermosphaera sp. NCBI lineage: Archaea > Thermoproteati > Thermoproteota > Thermoprotei > Desulfurococcales > Desulfurococcaceae > Thermosphaera > Thermosphaera sp. The sequence continues at coordinate 1,079,678 of JAWBNK010000001.1, read as the reverse complement.
GAACCTCGGGGAGGAATTATTTGACGATGAGAGAGCTATGATCACCGATATTATTGAAAACTCGCCGGAGTTCATCGCAACTCTCAGTAGGAATCTCAGGTACGTTGCAATAGACGGATTCAACCCTGAGAAAGGAGTTTACAGTGCTACTGTCGAATTCGCCAATGGGAAGGTTTGCACAAAGCGCGTCATGATCCCCAGTCACGCAATCTATCTCGCTTTGATCACGGGTAAGCCTATATACGTTAGCAAACAACTCGTCGACGAGCAGGAGAGACTATACAGGATATTCGAGGAGCTATCCAGGCTTGAAGACGGGGAGGATGATAGTGAGTGAGATCATTCTTTTTCTTCAATAATAAAAGAGCTCTCATTACCTGACTGGTTTCTGTTTCTTCCCCAGCCACAGGGCTTTCAATGAGACACCGTTGACCATGACCACCTTGTACTTTACACCCGGAATGTCTCCGAGAGAACCGCCCATGGGTCCTCCAATACCCTCTATCACTACTTCATCGTGCTCGTCGATATAGTTCACTCCACCGTCCCATGGAACGAAGGCGGTGACGACCTTTCCATTCTTAACCAATTGAACGCGTACACACTTTCTCAGAGCGGAGTTAGGCTTACGTGACTCGACTCCAACCTTTTCCAGCACAATGCCTCTGGCCATTGGAGCGCCTTCAAGCGGGTCCCGGATCTTACCCTGCTTCTTAAGCATTCTGAGCTTGAAGTCCCTCTGACTCCACCTAAGCTTAAGCCTCTTCCTTTTCAATTTTCTGGCAGAGTACATTCCATATGGTGCTTTTTTCCCTGGCATGGTTCTATCCCTGCACTCTTCTGACTCAAATGGTTTTAAGTATTCTTAAATTTTATGCTATTATGAGAGATTCTATGTTGAAGTGTCTCTTTAAAATAACCTTTGCCTTCTGCACGTTTCTACCGTTTTTCCCGATGGCGAGTCCCTTATCTGATGGGTCTACGGCCACGTATACGACTCTTTCTCCACCGGGCTTTGTGGTCACCTTGATCTCCTTGATCCTGGCTGGCGCAAGAGCGTACCTGACCTGTTCCTCTAAGTTTTCACTGTAGCCGACTATTTCAATGTTCTTGTTTAATATTTTTCTAAGCTTCTGCACGAAGAATCCTTTGGGCCCTATGGCTTTTCCAACATCCTCGGGGTTAACTAGGAATATTACGCGATTCTCAGCTTCATCCATTATACAGTCTCTTACGACGGCTCCGGTAATCTCGTGTAGGAGAGCCATGTATCTGAACTCGTCTGGGGTGATCTTCACTTGCCCCTTCTCCTTACTCATTGCTCGAGACCTCCTTAGCTAGGTCCAATATGTTGGACTGTCCTGGGTCGACGACAACCATTGATGAAACGCTGAACGGCTTTCCAATCAACGCGCCTAGCTCGAAGTTTGTTCCCGGAAACTCAAGCACCGGTATGTTGCCTAGCTTTGCGTAATATTTTAAGTCGTTCTTAACATCCGGGGGCGCGTTGGACGCGATGATAACGGCTTTAGCTTTTCCAAGCAAGACCAGCTTCTTCGACTGCTTGGAACCCAGTCTGTATTGACCGGTTTTGGCCAACACTTGCAAAGCTTTAACCATCTCGACTGTGGTCGCGCTCATTGCGAGTTCTCCTCTCCCTGCTTATCGGTTTCAGGTTTTATCAAGGTTGGAATCATATAAATTTGAACCATCCCTGTCCCTACTGGAATCACTTGCCCCATTATAATATTTTCGGTGATGCCGTAAAGCTTGTCTGACTCGCCCATCGCGGCGGCCTCGAGGAGTTTCTGAACAGTCATTTCAAACGTTGCTCTCGCTAGAACGCTCTGCTTCTCGCCGGCGACCCCCATTCTACCGACTTGTCTAATGTGCCCGGTCCAAGTCATCATGTCGGCCAGCAGGATGATGTGTCTCACGTCGACGTCAAGACCCTGATCGTCTAGGACATTCTTGATCTCCCTGATTATGGCGGCCCTAGCGGCTTCTATTCCGAGGACCTTCTCGATTTCGAAAACATTGTTCGTATACAACCTCTTATAATCTACGCCGGGGACCTTCATCAATTCTTCAAGATTGCTACCTTCAGCGATTAAGACGTATTCCCCTCCCCTCTTCTGAATGATAACTTTGTTTATTCCCCTCACTCCCTTCAGCTTCGTAGACAATATTTTCTGTCTCAGCTTCTCGGTCTTGGAGTAATCAAGCTCCGTCTCAAGGCTGATCTTTATCAAGTGAGGGTTATCAGGATCCCATTCCACATCGCCTATTTTCAGGGATCTCAGGACGTCTACTACAGTTTCAACCGTTACGCCCTTATCCGAGAGCATCTCCTCGTCTAATTCAATGGTTATTCCTTCGAAGGGGGAGATGTTTATTTCTTTTACAACGTTCTCGATCAAAGTGGTCTCGATCGTTCTGGCAACTTCTTTCGCCTTCTCTTCATCATACTTATAGTCGTCCTCCAGGTATATCTCGGTGATCGGGGTCTCGGGCTTCTTCCTAGCATCAACTATCTCTATAAGCCTCGGCAATCCCAGAGTTACGTTGTATTCTCTCAGTCCTGCGTAGTGGAAAACTCTCAGCGTCATCTGAGTGGAAGGCTCTCCAAGGCTCTGAGCAGCAACGGTTCCAACAGCTTCCCCAGGCTCCACTAGGGATGACCTGTATCTTCGCACGACCTCAGCTATTATGGCCTCTATTTCGTCCTCGTAAAGCTCTATCTTACCGGCTAGTTCAATCAATCTATCTTTAACCTCGTTGAACACCTGCGGGCTGACAAGCCCTTCCAGCTTTTCTTTCAGAAGAACCTCCACCTCGGATTTGGATAATGGCTTCCTAGGGCTCACAGCTTCCACCCCACTATCTTTTCGATAACCCTGTTAACATTCACGGCTTTACCGTGATCGCTCTTCATGGGGTCTACACCGTCTTCACCGTAAACGAGCTGGACTAGCTCGCCCGAGGTAGCTCTTACAGTGCCGTCGTACTCTACTCTCAAGTCTTGTAGCGCGTTTATCAGCCTCCTCTGCATGTAACCCGACTGGCTGGTCCTTACAGCGGTGTCAATCAACCCTTCTCTACCCGCGGCTGCGTGGAAGAACATCTCCAACGCTTCTAGCCCGTTCACGAATCCATTTGATATGAATCCTCTCGCCTCTGGGCCGATGTCTTTCGGCTTGAAGTGTGGTAGGGATCGGTGTAAGTATCCTCTCGAAAGCCTCTTCCCCCTCACCGTCTGCTGGCCTAGGAGCGCGGCCATCTGAGTGAGGTTTACAGGGTTTCCTCTCGCACCGGTCCTAGCCATTACGACGACTGGGTTGGTCAGAGTGAAGTATGGAGTAATGGTGTCTGCAACATCGTCCAGTAGCCTCTTCGACAAGAGATCCACTATTTCATCCTCAAGGGTTTCCTCCGGAGTCTTCCCGGGTCTTGGCGTGAGTCTCCCTTCTTTGTATTGTTTGATAAGCTCATCTACGCGAGCCTTCTTGTCAAGTATGATCTGTTTAATCCTCTCCCTGGCTGGCCCCGGTAGTGACAAGTGCGAGTGGCTCATGCTTAAGCCGTATTTCTCGCTCGCCCGTAGGAACATTTTGTATACTTTATCCTTGAATATTCTGCCCAGGTCTTCGCCGTACTCCTTGATCAACCAGTGCACGAGGCTCTCAGGCTCTTCCCTCCCGATACTCGCCTTATCGAGCACGCCCTCTAGCAGAATACCCTTCTTCACAATGATCAAACTGTCGTGGGGACAGTCTTCGTCGACACATCTCAGGGCTGAAGCCCCGGCGAGTTTAGAGTTCCTCCTAAAGTTCATATCCTTAGGTAGGAACACTGATACGAGTTGCTTACCAGTCCAGTACTCCTTCGGCTTTAGAATAGCCGGCTCAGGCATCTCTCCATGATAACCTGCCACCCCTAATAGCTCAGCCACCTCGTGCTTCCTCAGAATGGTGGACTTGCTGGTGAGAATGAACGCTCCGCTTATATAGTCCTGCAGGCCTCCGATGATTGGACCGCCATACCTGGGTGTTAAAATGTGTTTCTCAACAAGCATCAGCATTCTTGCCTCAGCCCTTGCCTCCTCGCTCTGTGGAACATGAAGGTTCATTTCATCTCCATCGAAGTCAGCGTTGTACGGCGGGCATACGAGCACGTTCAGCCTGAGAGTCTTGTAGGGGAGGACTCTGACTACGTGAGCCATCACCGATATTCTATGAAGAGAGGGTTGCCTGTTAAACAATACTATGTCTCCGTCCAGCAAGTGTCTCTCCACCACGTACCCGGGCGCGAGAGACTCCGCCGCAGCCTTCCTGTCGACATATTTCAAGCTTATCTTTCTCCCATCTGGTCTTACAATGTAGTTTGCTCCAGGCCACTTGTCGGGTCCGTTTAAAACCAGTTTGCGCAGTTCTTCTATATTCCACGGAGTAACCTTCTCCGGTATCGTCAGGATCTTTGCCACGACGTCCGGGACTCCCACTTCATTAATGCTCAAATTGGGGTCTGGGCTTACCACCGTTCTGGCTGAGAAGTCGACTCTCTTGCCCCTAAGGTTTCCACGGAACCTCCCCTCCTTCCCCTTCAGCCTCTGGGCGATTCCCTTGAGAGTTTTTCCACCCCTGTGCTTAGCCACCGGGATTCCAGGTGCTTCGTTGTCGAAGTATGTGGTGATGTGGTATTGGAGCAGCTCCCATTCGTCCTCGATAATAGCGCTGGGTGCACCGCTATCAACGTGCTCTTTGAGCCTTGTATTAACTCTAATGATGTCCACTAGCTTATGGGTTAAGTCGTCCTCGCTCCTAATACCCGTTTCTAACAGGACGGATGGGCGGACAGTTCTCGGGGGAACGGGTAGAACGGTTAAAACCATCCACTCGGGACGGGATTCTTCGGGATTTCCTCCCAGGAGCCTAACGTCTTCGTCAGGTATTTTCTCAAGCCTCGTTCTTATATCGGTTGGAGTAAGCTTCTCAAGCCCGGTTTCCTTCTGTTCGAAGAAGGCATGGGGTTTATCCAGCTTGTATCTATACTGCTTAGCTCCGCAGTGAGGGCATTTCATAGTGGCGCTTGCCTTCTTTTTCACGTACTCGTAGAACCTCTTGAGAAGGTATACGAGGTTTAACTCCTCTAGCTCCTTCATTAACGCAAGGTATTCCTGCCTCTCGTTCTCCGGTATCTTTATTCGCCCACACTCCCTGCAGGTGGCTTTGAGATACACCAGTATGTGTTTCGAGAACCCCGCATGGATAACCGGTTTCACGAGCTCTATGTGTCCAAAGTGGCCTGGGCAGGATTCTCGAGTATTACCGCAAATAGGGCAGACCTCGCCGGGCTCTATGGCTCCAAGCCTCTTATCCATCACGCCCCCGTCTATTGGGGCTCCATCGTTATCGTAGACGTCGGAAGTCACTATTTGGGTAACGCTCATTTTTCTAATATCATCGGGTGAGAGTATTCCAAACTTTATCTCCGATATTCTATTAACCATGTCTCCATCACACCTCCTTTCTAGTGTCTTTTACGACGAGTCTTGGCTTGACTCCAAAGCTAAGCAACTCCTGGAGGAGTAGTTTGAACGCGTAGGACATTTCAACGGGTTTTAAGGAACCCTTATCCTTGTGTATCGGACATACGTACTTGCCTTTGTTTCTATCATACCATCCAATATGCCCGCATATTTCGCACACGTAAATCCTTGTGACGTCGCTTCTATCCAATACTGTTTCCCTGAGCAATAGGGATGTGCCGTGTCCGACAAGACAATCAACCTCCATTTCACCCCATCTCAAACCCCCTGCTCTTGAACGACCCTCTGTTGGTTGGCGAGTCAGTATTTGAACGGGACCTCTAGCCCTAGCGTGAACCTTATCGCTAACCATGTGATGGAGTTTCTGATAGTAGACTATTCCAATGAACACTGGAGATTGAATCATCTCCCCTGTTCTCCCATCATACATTACTTCCTCCCCTGAGGGCAGATAGTGGTGTCTCTTTAAAACTAACTCTAACTCCTGAACAGGGGTCTTGTGGAATGGAGTAGCATCTATCACCTTGCCGCTCAAGGCAGCTACTTTCCCGGCAATGCTCTCGATCAACTGTCCAACTGTCATACGGCTTGGGAATGCATGCGGGTTTATCACGAGGTCCGGGACGACTCCGTCCTCCGTAAACGGCATGTCGTATTGTGGAACCAGGAGTCCGAGAACTCCCTTCTGCCCGTGCCTTGAGGCGAACTTATCCCCGAGCTCGGGGATCCTCAGGTCTCTGACGCGCACTTTGACAAGCTTATTGCCCTCGCTGTCCGTGGTTATCAAAACAGTGTCTACTACTCCTTTCTCCTCGTGCCTCATGACGACGCTCGTATCCTGCTTAGTTAAGCCAGCTCCGAGCATGTATTCCTGCGCTCCAAGGAATCTCGGCGGGCTTATCTTTCCGACGAGGACGTCGCCGCCTGCCACCTGGCTTTCAGGCGCTACTATTCCATCTTCCTCCAGCTTTTCATAAGCCCTGAGGCCCCTGTAACCCCTAATATTCGTCGGCGGGATCAGAATCTCGTCTTGCTGACCACCCATGTACTTGTACTCGACGGTGGAGTACAGCCTGAAGAACGTGCTCCTAGCTAGCCCGCGGTCGGCGCTACTCTTGTTCATTATTAAGGCGTCTTCCATGTTGTACCCGGTGAACGTTAGGACTGCTACCACCATGTTCTGGCCTGATGGGCGTTCGTTATATCCTATTACTTCCATTGACCGTGTCTGAACAAGGGGTTTCTGCGGGTAGTGGAGGAAGTGGCCCCTAGTGTCCATTCTCTTCTGGAAGTTGGCCGAGTATAATCCGAGGCTTTGCTTAGCCATAGCTGCTTGATACATGTTTCTCGGGCTCTGGTTGTGCTCAGGATATGGGATTATTGATGCCGTGATGCCTAGTATGGCCGGTATCCATATTTCGGCGTGAGTATGCTCCTGCGTCACTTCGTTAACCGACAACGCTATGTAGGCGTTTTCCTCCTCATCCGGGTCGAGATATTCTATTATGCCCTTGTTCACCAAGTCTTCAAAGCTCATCTCTCCCTGCTTCAACTTCTCGATGTGCGTCCGGCTAAGCTTTACTTCTCCTTTCTCAACTACTAGGAGGGGTCTTCTTATCCTGCCTGGATCAGTATTTACATAAACTTCGTCGAGGTATTCAGTCCTGATATGGGCTACGTTCACCTCGCTGCTCAGCTTACCCTGGCGCCTCATCTTCCTTAACTCCTTCACGAGTTCTTCGCCGTTTGGATGATAGCCTATTAATCTCCCGTTGAGGTATACTCTGCTCCATCCCTCGTATTCGCTGGATAAATCTACTCCCTGCTTGACTGCCTCTTTCACTTCGTCGAGGATTCCTTTCAACGGCTTACCAGTTGATCTATCCGTGATCGTTATCAACGGCTTTACTTGATGCTTGTAGAGAATCGATTCTATCTCGGCATCCGGGACTCCAATGCTGACGTTAACCATTAGGGATAGGTTCTTCACCAATCCAATGTTTGCTCCCTCAGGGGTTTCAAAGGGGCACATTCTACCCCACTGCGTGCCGTGGAGTTCTCTGGCTTCAAAGTGGGGTTGGCCTCTGGAGAGAGGGGATACGACTCTCCTCAAGTGGCTTAGGGTGCTGAGCATGTTGGTTCTATCTAATAGCTGGCTTACCCCGGTCTTGCCTCCAGGCCAGTTTCCAGTCGCCATTGAGTGTAGAATCCTATCGGTTATAACGCTGGGTTTAATCACCATTTTAAGGTCAAGCCTACGGTTTTTAGCCAGGTATTTCTCAGCGCTCTCCTTCAAGTCTTGAGTGAACGCGTTTAAAGCGTTTCGCAACAACACCGATAACAAGTCTCCAGCTAATTTCAACCGCTTATTCCTATAATGGTCTTTATCGTCGGGCTCTCTATATCCCAGGTGTAATTCGATTATTCTCGATATCATTTGACCGATGAAAACAGCCTTCTTTAATCGCGTCTCCTGAGAAGAGTCGGTGCCGATGTGTGGAAGGAGGTTTTCGTCCAGGGCCCGCAAGGCCCTGCGGACTCTCTCCTCGCGGGGTTTTCCAATGGCTATTCTGGAACCTATGAAATCCAGCGCCTCCTCGATCACTTTCTCCCTGTACTTGCTTTCAACCTTTTCAACATCCTCTGGGGGTAATCCCTCGGGGACTTCGAGCTTCGGGAATATTTTCTGAGCCTCTGTTATAGAGGGGAGCAGGTGGACTTGGATTTCAGGGTTTAAGCTCACGGCGTTCAACATTTCAACCTCGCTCGCAAGGCCTAGGGCTGCCATGAGTATTACAACCGGTATCTTGTGTCCCTGGAAGTTCGCGTATAGTAGGCCGTCTTTTCTCCGCTCGATGACGAGCTGGCTCCTCTTACCCTTTGATACGCTGATTATTTTGGCTAAGTGAGTGTAGGATGAGCCCTCTGGAGCCACATCCGTTATAATGTTGTTGCTTGCGAGGTCTTCTTGAGCAACGAGCACTTTTTCACTACCGTTGATTATGAAGTAGCCGCCGGGGTCCTTGGGGTCCTCCCCTATATTGATTAGCTCTTGAGCGCTCATCTTCCTCAACGGGTCAATGCTTGACTTCAGCATGACGGGGAGATCCATGAGCTTTAATTCCTGCTCTCTCGACCTACCCGTTTCATCCGCGTACCTGATTTTCACCATTACCGGCGCTGCGTATGTAAGGTTCCTGAGCCTACACTCCATTGGGGTCTTCTTCTCAGCAATGCCCTCTAGGGTGATCCATTGTGGCTCGCCTATGCTGTAGTCAACTATCGTTATCTTAACATCCTCAGTGATCCGGACCTCTTTAAACTCGTTCAACATTTCCGGGAGGAGTTCCCGAATAAATCTATCATAACTGTCCAAGTGCTGTCTGACAAGCCCTTTCTCCTCGAAATACTTCTTCATAACTAACCATAGATCGTCCACTGTCAGCTGACCGCTCATGGTCGTTAAGCCTCCGCCTTCTTGGTAACATCTACCACAACATATCTATAGGCGACTGATGTGCCAGCTGTAGGACTCTTCCTGTAGATTCTAATGATGTCGCCCGGCTTAGCTCCAATAGCTTTGACCACAGGATCATCGATGGAAATCCATGGAAGTTGCCAGGGCTGTAGGCCAAGTCTCTTAAGGACCTCAGTTGCTTCTTTATGATTGAGAACCTCGTGCTTTGGAACTAGTTCATGCTCCAGAATATTAACTCCCTTCTTCATAATAAGCACCTTAAACAGGGGAAACCGGACATATCCTCCTGGTTTATCAAATCTTAGACAGATTTTTAAAAATATCGTTTAAACTCCCTATAAATATGTTCGCAAAATGGGAAAGAAGTGGACCGGCCGGGAGTTGAACCCGGGACCTCTCGGATGCCAACCGAGCGCTCTTCCAGGCTGAGCTACCGGCCCATCATCACATAGATAAGTTCTTACCGGGTTTATAAGGATTAACTGCTCTCGTCTTTTTTACCGAGCACAACAGGCGTCTTTATCCAGACGTCTAGTTGCGGGAACGGTATTGTTATTCCTGCCTCGTCGAGCGACTTCTTTATCCTCCACAACAAGTCTTTGGTGACCGGGTAGACGAGTTGCCGGGGGGCCCACACTCTCACCGTGATGACTACCCCGCTGTCAGCCAGCTTCGAGACGAACACGTCTGGGGGCGGCTCCGCGAGAACGTATGGATGGTTGGCTATCGTTTGCTGGATGACTTTGTAGGCTTTCTCAGCGTCATCCTTATAAGCTATTGAAACATTGAACTCTGTCCTCCGGGCTACTGCTTTGCTCAAGTTTTGAATTACTGTGGAGAGGAGCTGACTGTTAGGCATCGTCACCAGTATTCCGTCGAAGCTTCTGATTTTAGTGAACATCAGCGAGACTTCGATAACCTCGCCCATGGTGTTCCCAATGGACACTATTTCTCCGGGCTGAATTATTCTCTCAGCCATTATGTATAAGCCGGCGAAGAAGCTGGCCATTAAGGGTTGAAGCGCGACACCTACTATGATGCCGGCGAATCCTCCAGCTATTATTAGACCCGACAATTCTATCCCGAGGTAGCTTAGCGCAGAGGATAGCGCGATAAGCAGAATTATGTAATACATCGTTCTCGAGACCAGGCTCGCGATATTTTTCGCGTAGAATCTAGCGCTGATCTTGAAGACCGTTCTACGTATTATCAACGCTATTAGGTAGCCAACCGCGAACACCGCTATGGCTATGATTACTCTCCACGCCTCCGGATTCCTCAAGAAAGATAATAGCGGCTCGGCCAGCGAGTTCATGCTAATACCCCCATAACATTTCAGTAGACAGTGGCATCAGTAGCCCTCTGAACACTCTCGGCTCTTCCAGCTCGTCGCAGCCGCTACAGGGTTTCTCCTCGTAAGTAATAGATGCATGCTCGCTCGAAGTAATGGTCATTCTAATATTCTGGGTATAGCACTCCAGCGTACCGGTCACGTAGAATATTTTCAAGGGTTTTCCATCAAGGAGTATTCTCCCGACCCTGGCGAAATCCTGGGTTTTATTGAATATGGATACTGTCGATGTGCAGTAGTTTGGCTCCGGCTTAATATTGTCACCGGTCAGGGGATCCGCCATCACGTACCGGGCAACGTGGCCAGCTGCCTCAACCGATGAAATAATGGGTCCGTAGAGGGCAAACTTGTATGAGGTGTGCAACGGTATTACATCTATCATTTCATAGTAATCTCCGCTGAAGGCGTATATGGCTAGGTCAACTGGTAACCGTATCGATAGTTTTATAGATGATTTAGGCGACACTACGATTGGCTTGCTGAGATATACGATAATATAGCTCGTCATGTATGATGGGTGAAACAGCGGATACATGGGGCGAGTCTCGATTATGGCGTTTCTATCGAGAATAATCTCCCTGGTATCGCTGTCGATCGTTCGAACGTATTTCAAATAGTTGCCTGAACGCTCAACTCTTATTAAGGCTTTCCCAACCTGTAAGATATCTTTTATTACTACTCCGTACATCAGGTTTCGACCGTCTCTCCACCGTTTCCCTAGAAATTATGAGACTAATAGTTTATAATGAAACCTGATGGGATTTAGAAACGTCGAGTTGAAACACCTTTGCTTCAGTGACCCGCTATGAGCGACATTATTGATGAATTGATTAAGAAGAGAGGAGTTGCCTCGAAAATATTTCGCGATAGAGAAGTATTACACCCGGACTACGTCCCCGACCACCTCCCCCACAGGGAGGAAGAGATTAAGAGGCTTGCCGAACACTTGATAGTTGTATCGCAAGGCGTGAGGCCAAGCAACGTCTTAATCTACGGGTTAACGGGTACTGGTAAGACGGCCGTAGCCAAGTATGTCGTTAAAAAGATTGTTGAGAAATCCGCATCGCTTGGGGCTAAGCTTAACTATGCTTACGTCAATACCCGGAAAGTTGACACAACTTACAGAGTTATAGCTGGAATAGCTTCGAGCATGGGCCTCAGGATCCCTCATACTGGGCTAGCTGTCAGCGAGGTTTACAGGAGATACGTTAACGCCTTGGAGAACTGGGGCGGGCTCCACGTAGTGATCCTGGACGAGATAGACTATTATGTTAGAAGGGAGGGTGATGACCTGCTCTACAAGCTCGTTAGAATCAACGAGGAGTTGTCGAGCTCTAAAGTAGTCCTAATAGGGATCACCAACGATATCAATTTCGTAGAGAATCTCGACCCGAGGGTCAGGTCCAGCCTCGGCGAGGTGGAAATGGTATTTCCACCCTACAATGCCGAGCAACTATACACTATCTTGAAGCAGAGGGCTGATAAGGCGTTCGTGCCGGGAGCCATAACGGATGGCGTTATCTCGTACTGCTCCGCTCTGGCCGCGAGAGAGCATGGAGATGCTAGGAGAGCATTAGAGCTCTTAAGGGTTGCAGGGGAGATTGCTGAGAGGGAGAACGCGAGCGAGGTGACTGTAGAGCACGTGAAGAAAGCCTCCATTGAAATAGAGGAAGGCAGAGTCTACCAAACGGTGACAGTTCTACCTCTCCACCAGAAGCTCGTCTTAAAGGTGATAGTGGACATTGTGAAGGAGAAGGGTTCGGCGACAACGGGCGAGGTATATCTTGCCTATATGAACAAGGTAAGGGAGCTTGGCTTCGAACCCCTGACTCAGCGGAGGGTGAGCGAAATCATATCACAATTAGACATGATGGGGCTTATTGTTGCTGAAGTGGTTAACAGGGGTAGGCACGGGGTCACTAAGATAATTAAGGTTAAACCTGACATAATCAAGAACATTGAGGACGCGTTGAAGGATTCGGGATGAAGTCGGAAGGATTTGACGACGGGTTTTTCCCGGCATGGTTCAAAGGAGGCAGGGGGGCAACGGTAGTAGCAGGCGTCGAGCTCGAGGAGAACCTTCTAACCAGGGTAGGCTACGGGAGGGTCGTGGTCGACGGCAGGGAGAGTTCACGCATCATCATTAACATATCCAAGATGATGGCGGGAGAACTGGTCTTCCTTGATGGAGTGACGTACTCTGGGTTCGACGTAGTGGATCCTGACTGGATTTTCCAAGAGACTGGTAAACCAGTCATAGTGGTGCAGCACTATCCCTTGGACCTTAACAGGATAAAGGGGGCGTTGCTCAAGCATTTTCCCGACGGCGGCGAGAGGTTTGAAGTAATTAAGAGGGTTGCATCATCAATGAGTTACGTCGACACGCCGTGGAAGCCTGTTCAAATATATCACGTGGGATTGTCCTTTGACAAGGCAGTTGAGGCTTACAAGAAGGCATGTATTTACAGCCCCATACCCGAGCCCTTGAGAGTCGCCGACATGCTCGCCTCTAGCATATCCAAACTAGTTCACCAACAGAGGAGTTTGTTTTTAATAACTGGTTGAAAATTCTCATTATAAACGGGTGTTTCAATGCTTAAAGAACCTCGTGACAAATGCGTCGAATCTATCAGCGTCCTTAAGAAATATGCAAGTAGTGTTGAAATCGAGAAGCTGGCAAGGATAAAGAATTGTGAACTACTAGATTGGATCAAGCAGGTAGCAGAACACTTGAATCCCTCCTCGATATTTGTCAATACTGGTTCAAGAGAAGACCTCGATTATATTCGTAGAAGAGCCGTTGAAAACGGAGAGGAGTATGTGTCACGCTACAACTCCTTGCACACGGTTCACTTCGACGGCATTAAGGACTTGGCCAGGGATAGAGGAAACACGAAGATCATGACTAGCAGAGGGGTTCAAATACCTTTGGTTAACAGTGGTGATCGAGAGGAGTTGAGAAACGAGGTATGGCAAATCTATCGGGATATAATGAGAAGCAAGGAGATGTACATAGGCTTTTACTGTTTTGGACCAAGGGGTTCCCCATTCACCCTACTAGGAGTCCAGGTCACTGACTCGGCCTACGTGATTCACAGCGAGAACATCCTCTACAGGGTTTGCTATGAGGAGTTCACACGCTCGGATAGTATCGAGTACATGAGGTTTCTCCACAGTTCCGGCGAGAGAGACGAGAACGGGTGGAGCAAGAACGTTTCTAAGAGGAGGATATACATTGATCCGGAGGAGATGATTACATACAGCGTCAACACTCAGTACGCGGGCAACACGGTTGGGTTGAAGAAGCTCTCGCTGAGGCTGTGCGTGTATAAGGGATTTAAGGAGGGGTGGCTGTGCGAGCACATGTTCATCATTGGAATGAAGGGCGGCGGCGACAAGGTAGCTTATTTCACGGGGGCTTTTCCAGCTGGCTGTGGTAAAACCTCTACTGCTTTAATGTCGGATCTCGTGGTTGGCGACGACTTAGCAATCATAAGGAACGTGAACGGCGAGGCCAGGGCCATTAACCCGGAGATAGGCATGTTCGGAATCATCGATGGTGTTAACCCCGTTGACGATAAAGAGATTTACGAAATACTGACCTCGAGGGAAACGGAGGTAATCTTCGCCAACGTCTTATACACTGAAGACGGCGATGTATGGTGGAACGGTAAGAGTGAAGAACCAAGGCCAGGGATAAACTACGCGGGAAAATGGCGGCCGGGGATTAGGGATGAGAACGGGAAGGAGATTCCCCCGTCTCATCCGAACGCAAGGTTCACAACGAGCATCTTCTACCTCAGTAGAGTAGACCCCAGAATAAATGATCCCATGGGAGTCCCGGTCTCAGGGATGATTTTCGGGGGGAGAGACTCGGACACGTTGCCTCCCGTCGAGGAGGCTTTCAACTGGGTTCACGGAATCGTGACTAAGGGGGCTTCACTCGAATCTGAGAGAACCACGGCAGTGCTGGGGCAGTCAGGTGTTAGGGAGTTCAACCCTTACGCCATCCTAGACTTCCTCTCGATATCTCCGGGTCAGTTCACCGAGCTCCACTTTAGATTCGCGGAGGGGCTTTCAAGACAGCCAAGGATTTACGGGGTAAACTACTTCCTAAGGGACAAGGATGGCCGATTCTTAACGGAAAAAGTCGATAAAAAAGTCTGGTTACGCTGGATGGAGAAAAGGGTTCACAACGAACTCGACGCACTGGAGACCCCCACAGGGTATGTTCCACTCTACAATGACCTTGTTGAGCTGTTTAGAAAGGAGTTGAACAAGGAGTTCAGCGAGCACTTGTATGAGAAACTATTCAGCGTGAGAGTGAGCAAGCTCTTGGAGAAGATAGAGAGAATATGGGTCACTTACTCTGAAATCCCAGATACCCCGAAGTTATTCTTTGACGTGCTGAGGGAGGAGAAGGGAAGGCTGGTAAAGGCGAGGGATAAGTACGGAGACCCTGTTAGCCCATTCAAGCTTGACAGAGCATAGGATTTCGAGTGTAAAGGAGAAAATTTATGCGGGCCCGCCGGGATTTGAACCCGGGACCTACGGGTTAAAAGCCCGCCGCTCTACCATGCTGAGCTACGGGCCCAGGCTATTATTGAATTAATCTGAATAGGCTTTTAAAACATGCTGTCCTTTAAAAGAAAGTTTAATCGATGAAAGATTAAAGATTAAAAAGCTCGTCAAGATTAATTGATACTGATAGCCGGGTCGTCTAGCGGCCAAGGATGCGGGGCTCTGGTCCCTTCGGCCAGGGGGAGAACCCCCGTGACCGGGGTTCGAATCCCCGCCCGGCTACTATCTCTCCCGCGGGTCTTACTACTTCCACGCTGTCATGTAGTTTACTACTTCATCGGGTACCTTGCCTTCTAATGCTTCCTTGATTGATTCGTCGATTATCTCAACGGCTCTATCTAGGTCTTCATATGGAATCGTGAGCGGTGGGGCGATCCTCAATACATTGCCATACTTCCCATAAGTCATCATTATGAGTCCCTTCTCCCAAGCCCTCCAGATTATTTTCAGAGACAGCGTCCTGTCGGGTTGTTTCGACTTTTTATCCTTTACAATGTCTACTCCTAGCATGAGGCCTAATCCTCTGACGTCCCCCACTACCTCGTATCTATCCTTGAGCTCGTTCAATCTCTTCAAAAGGTACTTGCCTTTCTCTCTCGCTGCTTCATCTAGTTTGTTTCTCAACACGTATTTAACAGCCGCGATTGCTCCTGCGACAGACGACGCGTGAGCAGCCGAGGTGGCGAAGAATGATTGCGGGGGAGCCGACTCGACAATCTCCCTCCTCCCCACTACCGCTGAAACAGGCATCCCGCCCCCGAGGGCTTTTCCGAGGACCACCAGGTCGGGTTCAACATTGAAGTGTTCTATTGCAAACAACCTACCAGTCCTACCCATACCGGTTTGGACTTCATCATCTATCAACACTATCCCGTGCTCCTCGGTTATCTTTCTAATCCCCCTCATGAAGTTTTCAGGCGGTACGAGGACTCCCCCATCCCCTTGGATGGGTTCTATTATTAGTGCGGCGAAGGATTCGCCAGCGTATCTCTTGAAGAACGATTCAGCCATGGATAGGTATTCCTCGCCGCATTGTTCGGGGTCATCTATATTGTTGACACACCTATACGTATCCGGGAACTCGAGGAAGTAGACGTTGTGGAAGGGTATAACGCTCCTCAGCTCAGGGTCGAAAGAACCCCCCACTGCTATGTCGAGGGCTGTAGTCCCATGGTATGAGTATGTGAACGAGGCTATCCTCGGTCTCCGAGTATATGCTAGGGCCGCTTTCAAAGCCGTGTCATTAGCGTCTCCCCCGCTCAACCCTATTATTACCTTCTTGTCGTAGCTCCAAGGGGTTATGTTGACCAAGAGTTCTGAGAACTCTGCAACAGGTTCGTGATACAAGTACAAGCAGTAGTGGATGAACCTGTCTAAGTGGTCTTTAACGGCTTTTACCACTTCCTCATTGGAATGCCCGATATTATACGATGCGGCGCTAGCTAGGAAGTCTATGTACTCGTTTCCATCAGCATCCCATATTCTCGCATTCTTAGCTCTCGCAACGGCGATTGGGAAATATTTGAATGCCTGACTTTGTGAGACATACTTCTTGTATTTTTCGACAACGGGAATACTCTTATCTAGTTTCTTTGCAGAAGGGATTTTGAGCGAATTATCCATTAATATCACATGTTAAGATCTACGTTTAATAGTTAATAATCTTGTCTAGCTCGACGGTATGTGGGGAATTCGTAAAAACGGTATCGCGAGGTTTCACGGGTTTTTAAGCTGATTTAAACCATGCTACTCAAACTTGAATAGACCAGTTTTCTCAACACTCCCTCTACCACTTAGCCATCCAATGATGCCGATCAATATGACTATGGCTACGACGATCAAGTGGGCTATGTACCTGTATCCTAAGTAAGGGTCGCTCCCAACGACATCTCCAATGTTGGTTGAAAATCCCAGCATCAACAGTAATCCGCCAAGCACTATGAGGGATATAATCCAGACGATCATGCTAGCGTCTCTCTGTGAAGGAGGAACTTCAAACTCGACCATTAGACCACCATGATAATATATGTTATCTCTACTTGTATTTAAACCTTTTAAGCCCATCCCACCTCTATAGGCTGAATCTTTGCGGTAAAGTATTTATATTTACAATGATAAAATATTAAGATTTGTAGGTGAAGAGGATTTGGATATAGTCTCAATTATTGACTACATAGATGGGCTAGTGTGGGGTCTACCCGCGATTATTATCCTGGCTGGAACGGGATTGGCAATAGGAATACTGGGAGGATTCTACCAGATTCGGAAATTTGGAACGGCAGTGAAAACAATGCTGTATAAGGGGGCGGGTGGAAGAGGCGAAGTCAAACCCTTCGCCATCTGGGCCACTGTAATGGGTGCAACAGTCGGAGTAGGCAACATAGCGGGTGTCTCAACAGCCTTACACCTGGGCGGTGCTGGAGCTCTGTTCTGGATGTGGGTGTGCGCGATCCTGGGTATGGGCTTGAAGGGTGTGGAGGCAACTCTTGGTGTTTGGTCTAGAAGAGTTACGCCCGATGGAAGAATTGAGGGAGGCACACCTTATTATATCCGACTCGTACCTGTGATCGGCCCTGTTCTCGCAGTATTATTCGCCGTCTTCACCTTCATTGCGGCCTTTGGAATTGGAAACATGGTTCAAGCCAACAATGTTGCTCTTGGAGCAGAGTATGTGGGTAAATTATTCGGGTATGAAACTGAAGATCAAATATTCCAGCTGAGGCTGATAGTAGGAATATTGATAGTCATCTTCACAGCGTTGGTTGTCCTGGGCGGCCTGAAGAGAATAGCTGAAGTAGCTAACTACATGATCCCCTTTATGGCGGCTTGGTACATTATCTTCGGAGTAGGCGTCTGGATCAAGTTTGGCGGGAACTTCTTAACCGGTATCTCCGAGATCTTTAAATACGCGTTCACTCCTCAAGCAGCGGCAGGCGGATTATCTGGATGGGTTGTGTACTCTGCTATAAGGTATGGATTCGCAAGAGGATTGTTCTCAAACGAGGCTGGACTGGGAAGCGCTCCCAACGCTTACGCTTTCATGACTGTTGATCACCCTGGTAGAGTCGCTTTCTACGGGGTTTTCGAGGTATTCATGGACACTATCGTAATATGCTCTATTACAGGTATTGCCAACATTGTGGCGAGAACATACATTGACAGGCCAGACTTAAGCGGCGCGGCACTAGCCATGGAGACCTTCTATAGGGCTTACGGTAGTTATGCTCCCATAATCCTTGGAATAGCCCTCGCGCTCTTCGCCTATACTACGCTCCTAACGTGGGAGTGGTATGGAGAGATCAACTGGGTGTACTTCTGGGTTAGAACCCTAAGGCTTCCCGAGAAACCGTTGAGATATATATGGAGGATTCTGTGGATAATACCTATTATTCCAGCTGCTATTTACGGCGAGTACTTTGAGACCTTCTGGAACTTCTCCGATATGGCTAACGGGTTAATGGCTATTCCCAACTTGATAGCAGTTGCCTACTTCTCGCCATTGGCTTTAAAGTTGATCAAGGATTTCTACTCGAGACATAGGTATGAGACAGGCGAGGCTAAAAAGTAGTTTTCCAAGCATCCTCACTATTTTTTCTCCAACAATCCATCATAGGCGAGCTTATAAATCTCGGTTGACTCCAGTTTTCTCCTATCCCTAACATACTTTTTCGTTAAGTAACCCTTTGGAAGATTGTATTTGGCAGAGTACTCGTCGATGGGGATGCTGTAATCTCTCTGTACTTTGTCCCTATATATGTCATCGAATATGTTGAACGCGCAGAAAGGAATCAACCTGCCGTCTGGAGTAGAATAGTGAATGTTGCATCTTTGAACTCTTTGAATATCGTAGTTGTACAGGTCCATGAAGTGCATTTGCCCAATGAATAGTAGCTTGTAGTGTAATTCTCCTAGGGCCTCGTAGCTCCTCTTTACCACTATATTGAATAGTAGCTTGTAGAGGTCGAAGCCTTCCGGAGCCTTCTCCTGGTTTATGAACTTCCTTAGGCTGTAGAGGAGGCGTAGACCCGTTGTTATTCTGCTAGAGCCGGTTACAAGGTCTTCCCACTTATCTCTCAAGTAATCGAGCAATCCCTCGATATCTACGAAATCCGTTATCGGAGTGAATCGAATATTGTTCCCCCTTCTCTCCACGTACACGTAAGTCCCAACACCACATATTGGGTGGTTGCTCATTTCAAACTTGAATTCTCCGCTGAACCCTTCGATGAACCTAGAGAATAAGGCGCTCACGTTGACGGGGAACCAGGCGTTGGAATGTATCTCTCCATTGGTTTGCTCCTCCAATAGTTTCACGACTTCAGGAATAGTGATGCGGTATTTTTCTCTCTCATGCTTCTTCATGTAGCCTGTCAAGCTCACTGGCTGGAAGTTCACTGCGCGAACGATGTCCATGTTTCTTCCGGCGAACTTTACTATGGCGCCTAGTTCGTGAGTATTAACGCCTTTTATGACTGTTGGGACCAGGACAACGCTCGTTATCCCAGCCTTCCTGAATACTTCGAAAATATATGGGACCTCCCAGTGGTTCTTCCAGTTAACCGTGGGGGACACGCCGTCGAAGCTCAAGTATACGGTGTTTACGCCATTGCTTCTCAAGGTTCTAGCATACTCTATAGCCTTAGCAGGGTCCTCCATGTAGAGCCTGGCGAACTTTATTCCGTTCGTGTTAAGCTGAATATGCCTAACGCCTTCTTCTCGAAGTAGCTTCACAATATCGACTAAGTCTTCCCTGAGTAGCGGTTCGCCCCCTGTTAACTGTATGGCTACAGTCACGCCCTGCTTCTTAATGTTGCGAACCATTTCTCTAATCTGCTCGAGACTAGGCTCGTAAACGTAGCCTGCTGCTTCGGCGAAGAAGAAGCAGTACCAGCAGCTCAGGTCACACCTGTTTGTCACAACCATGTTGATCAGGGCTGTGTGGTTTTTGTGCATGGGGCACAGTCCACAGTTGAATGGACAGAGAGTTTTGACGGGAGTATATATGTGGCGTGTTCCACGCCCCTCTTCATACCAGCTTGTCACCTTCTTATAGAATGCGACGTCACCATAGTATAGCTCCTCGATCTCCCCGTGCTCAGGGCAGACGCGCCTTATGTAGACTTTGCCCTCCCTCTCGACAATTATGCTTGGCAACTCCCTGTAGCAGTATGGGCAGACGCTTAAGGTCACCGAGAGAACTTCTTCACCCTGTTTAAGCTTCGGCAGAGAGTAAGATATCTCGCCCGGCTTCTTCACTACTTGTTGGCTCAAATCACTCACCATTAAGTCTATAAACATGTTATAGTGAGGGGAAATTAAAAACATATTTCAGGGTCTGTAGCCGTTCCCATACATACGAGCAGGATGAGAGAAAGGAATCACTTAATGAAAGTGTTGACCCATGGGTAAGGCGATCATAATTGCAGGAGTCCCCGGGACCGGTAAGTCGACGATAGCTTCGAAGCTTGCAGAGGCCTTGAAAACAATCTCGATAGATTTGTCGAGGTTTGCAATAGAGAACAACCTTATTCTATCGTACGATGAATTCAGGAGGACATTCATAATAGATGAAGATCGCGTTTCGATGAAAGTCAGAGAGGTGGTCGAAGGCTCGTCCAATTATATAGTATTGGACACTCACTACCCGGAGATAATCGATCCGGGGATCGTGGAAAAGGTTGTTGTTTTAAGGCTCCACCCTCTTGAGCTCGAGAAGAGACTCTCCGAGCGAGGATGGAGTCGGGAGAAGATCAATGAAAACGTAATGGCGGAGATACTGGGGATAGTCTCCGTAAACGCTGTTGAAGCCTTCGGCGAGGATAAGGTATACGAGGTAGATGCTTCCGGAAAGAGTGTCGACGAGGTGTTGGCAACCGTTATGGAGATCGTAAACAACACGGGGAAAATCGAGCCAGGCCTGAGAGTCAACTGGTTGGAGGAGGTTCAGCCCGAGGTCCTTGACAGGTTTGAAAACTACGGGGGAGGGGTTGATGGCTTTTAAGCTAGCTTCCTGGAGCCAGCTTGAGAAGATGATATTGAAAGGCGACGTCGTATTAATGGTTTTAGACGCCAGGACCCCGGTTGAGACTTTCAGTAGAAAGCTAGAGGGAATTGTGAGCAGACATGGTAAAGAGTTGCTCATAGTCCTCAACAAATCCGACCTAGTGCCGAGGCAAGTAGCGGAGGAGTGGAAGGAGCATTTCGAGGAGCGGGGATATCACGCTGTCTATACTGCTGCGTCGAAGCATATGGGTACGCTGAGGCTTCGCAGAGCTATAAAGCATCTTTCAAAACAGCTCCCAACTACAGCGTTAGTTGCAGGATACCCGAAGGTCGGCAAGTCGACCATAATCAATGCTCTTAAGGGGCGGCACTCCGCTCCGACAAGCCCCTATCCCGGGACCCCGGGATACACCAAGACCTTCCAAGTATACAAGATAGACGACGATCTCTACATGATCGACACGCCCGGCGTTATTCCAGTTGAAGGCGGCGAGCTGGAAAGAGTGCTGAGGGGTTATTCCCCGGAGCAGCTAGGGGATCCCGTTAAGCCAGCTTTAAAGTTAATTGAAAAAGTAATTTCGCTTAACAAGGATGCTTTTAAACTAGCGTATGGTATTTCTTCACTAAACCCCCTTGAGATCCTCGAACAATATGCTGCGAAAAGGGGCTGGTTTTACAAGTCGACTAGGGAGCCATTGATCGAGGAGGCTGCTAGGGCCGTTATAAGGGATTACCATGACGGTAAGATCCCTTTTTATGAGAGACCCGGATAAGTAAGTAGTGGAGGAGGGCTTCCGATGCCCCTTACTGTTATAATAAGCGGTGAGAAGGAGCCTCGCAGTTTGAATGTGTCTAGAGCCAAAGTCAAGGAGATCTTAGGGATTCTTGGATTGAACTCTAACGAGCACGTTGTTTTAAGGAACAACGAGGTCTTGACCGATGAAGATGATGTTTTCGACGGGGATGTTTTAACGATCTTCACCGTCAAGTCCGGTGGTTGACTCATGGAGGCGGGGAGGTTGAGTCTAACCGACGAGGAGATCGAAAGATACAGTAGGCAGATCCCTATAATCGGCTTAGAGGGTCAGTTGAAGCTTAAGAGGGCGAGCGTGCTGGTAGCGGGCGCAGGAGGGCTTGGCTCTTCAATACTGTATTATCTCGTAGCAGGAGGGATAGGCAGGATAGTTGTCATCGATGAAGGAGTAGTAGAGCTCAGCAATCTTCAAAGGCAAATACTCTACACGGTGGATGACATCGGTAAGCCTAAGGTGCTGGTTGCTTCTCAAAGACTGAAAAAATTGAATCCAAATGTGGAGATAATCCCAGTTCATGCTAGAATCGACGAAAACGTGGCCGAGAAATATGTTAAGGAGGTAGATGTTGTCGTAGATGCATTAGACAACTGGGATACAAGGTTCATACTTGATAAGGCTTGCTGGAGGCATGGGAAACCATTTATTCACGGCGGGGTGGGAGAGTTTTACGGCCAGGTGACAACGCTTATTCCAGGCGTGACTCCGTGTTTAAGATGCTTGTTTCAAGGAATAGCCGGCAAGAACACAAAGCCAGTGATAGTTTTACCTCATATCCCTGGAATAGTGGGGTTACTGGAAGTTAATGAAGTATTTAAGATACTGCTCGGAGTAGGGGAACCAATGATTAATAAGATAGCATTATTCAATGGAAAAACAAACAACCTCGAAGTAGTTGAGTTAAAGAAGTTTGATTGCAAACTATGTAGTGAATAGTTGTAGCTGTTAACCGCCCATCTCAGGAGTTATAAGGGAGACTCTGTCCCCGTCTTTCAAGGGCGTGTTAAGGGAGATCGTTGGGACATCGTTGACGTAGGTTACGAATACGTACTGTCCATCCAGGAATTTAGTGAATATTCTTGAATTAACGGTCTCTCCTAGTTTTTTCAGCAGGTCGTACAGCGTGGCGTTATCTGGTAATTCCACGGTGAGAAGCGACCTTCCCGATATCTCGCTTGCCCTTCCCAGGAAGATCACTGTAATCTTCAAGGATGTCATCCTCAAGAATTAATATCATCAACCCCCTATATTTTCTTTCACCACGATGACTCGGTCGTCCGAGGATACTGTTGAATCTAGATCCTCGGCAAGACTATCGTTTACCAGTATTATTACATCATATCCTTCTATCTCTTCTCTCAAAAAATCAAGTAACTCTCTCAGCGAAACTCGGTCCTTTTCTGTACATTTTTCAATATTGTCTGGCAGTATTCTCGCGCATACCAATTATCCGGCGCCCCTAAAATCCATGTTACTTTCTGATAAGGGATATTGAATGAGCACTCTTATATGGCTCACGCGAGCATCGAGTTCCAGAGGAGGGCGATCAAGACTTGTATCAGCGTGGGAATAAGAGCGATTTTAAACCAATCACTCCACGACACGCTCATCTTCTCCTTGCTCAATAACCCTATTGCAACTATGTTTGCAGTTGAACCGATGGGAGTGAAGTTTCCGCCTAGGACTCCGCCGTAAAGCATGCTCCAGTAGACTTTTCTCGTGGAGAACACTGCCTCAACGGTTTTGGCTATGGGCGTTAATGCTACTATGACGCTTAAATTATCGAGAAAGCTACTTAAAACGGCTGAGAAGACTAGGATCACTTCTGCTAGAAAACCGGTATCGCCCTCAACGATGCCTCTCAGCTTGATGGTTGCGTATGCTAGCTTTGAGGCTATGCCAGTGTAGAGTAGAGAGAACCCGAGCATGAATAGGGATATGAAGAATAGTATTGAAGGCCACTCGACCCCCTTCATTATGGCTTGTTCAAGCTTTTGGGGACCGTATAGGAGTCCAGCGAGCATTATGAAGACGTAAGGTATAAACGATAGTAGGGAGTGTGGTTGCACTTGGTTACCCGAGAAACTCGTTATAAGCTCTGCTAGGAAATCCACCGTGGATATCATTAGCAGGAAAATCACGGTGAGGATTAATCCTATCTTGATTTTCACCAAATCCTCCTTTCGCGTGTTCGAGTAGTAAACCTCTACTCTTCTCTTCACTCTCTCAGGGTTCAACTCGAGCGCGAGCCCATTCAGGTACTTCTTGTTTAAGAAGTAGACGATGAAGTATGTAGTGAGGAGCAGTGCTAGGGAGAGTGGGAGAGCTCTCGCCAGGAAGTCTGAAACGGAGAGAGATGCCGTAAAAGAAATGTATATGCCAATGGGGTTTCCAACAGGTAAAGCCATGCTCCCAATATTAGTTGCTAATACCGATATAATTGCCAATGGCATTACTTCATGATGCGACATACGTTTTATTTCAAAAATCAAAAGCATAACGTAAACAATACTCGTAGCCTCATCGACGATCATAGCTAGAAACCAGGAGAAAAATAGAATAGTGAAAAGAAGCTTCTTCACTGAGCCGTGTGAAAACTCGAGTATTTTCACAGCAATGTATTCGAACACCCCCAGGGTTCTAAGTATGAATGCAAGCGTCATACTCCCTATCAAGAACATTATCAAGTTCCACTCAACCCCGCTAATCAGGCTCTGGGGTGGAACGGTTCCCAGGATCGTGATCAACGATATCCCTAGGAAGGCCCCGTAATACCTGTACTCCATGGATATCACGGTAAGGATTATCACTGTCAAGAACACGCCGAGCGATATTGTCTGCTTTACAAAGCTCGCCGGGTCATTGATATCCCCCGTGTTGCCTGTGGTCTCTCTCCAATAGTTAATTATTTCCAAGCCAAGCTGGTCTCCCGGGATCTTCAGAAAAAATGAGATCATAATTGAAGTAGTAAATGCCATTAGTAGGACGTAAAATATCTTTTTATTCTTCATTACTAGTCATCTCATCCTGGATTATTTGCTTAATCGATTAAGGAGGCCATTTGCGATCAAAGTAGATGTTCTTACCCGACGCCGATAACGGTATACCGTAGACTACGTCAGCCTTCAACAATCCGAGTTCTTGGGCAGCCACTCCTATCGTAAACATTATCCTGTTATCCACGTTCAAGATGCCCGCCACCTTAACAGCTGAGCCCAGGGCTATCCCCAAATTCACCAGTGAATTAACCGTGTCCGCGTCAAGCGGGTAATTGCTGGGCTGCTTCAACTGAAGACTTGATATCTTGCACCCTATCAAAACCACTGCTATACTGTTCCTTACGTTCTGTGCATCCCTTCTGAAGAACTCCCCGTACTCTGGGGCAAGCTCCTCCATTTTAGCGGCGAGCTTCTCGAGCTCCTCCTTGGAGTCTATTATGGATGCGACTATGTTGTCGACGCCCTTTGCCTTTGGAGCCGTCTTAGCGGCGGTTACCATGAGCTCGGCAACTGTTTTCACGGCATTTCTTAGGGCTTCTGCCTCGGTGATCACGGCGTTTCACCAGGATTGATAGTATCTTGGATTAGGTTTTATATGCTATTCGCTTTTGATTTTTATACAAAAATATGTGACTAGATCTGCGGCCTCCAGCGGGGAACCGCCCTTGTTGCATGTTTATTGGTCGGAGTTTAAAATTACGCATACTGCTCGGTAATGTGATAACTGTAACATGATCAAATAGGGTAGTTAATCGCTAATTAACTAAACCTGTGTCCAGTTAAACAGCGATTTACACGCGAAATAATCCTCTGGGATTATCGTTGAAAACGAAGTAGAACGGTGGTCCCCGATGTCTCGTGATACAAAAACGTTTTAACGCTGCATCACTGAGGGAACGAAGTATTGTGGAGTCAACTCACTTACACGTTTTCCGATAAAACCCTAGCAACCACTTTCCAACGCCATCTATTGATCATCTGGGCTGAGGAGCTAGCTCCCAGGAAGCCTCGGGTACTAGATCGCTCTTGATGGGTAATACGCCTAGATTTTCAACACTGGTGTTTTTTATTTTAAAAAATAAGAGCTCAAGATATGGTTTAAGATTGATTTAAAGAAGTCGAAGCCGATTCAAAGTGTTCAAAGCACGTGAATAATACTGTTGAACAGGGAGCCGGGCTACCCTAGGGGATATGGTATAGGTGTTGAGCCCGTGTTTCTTCAAGATCACTTTAAGGCGGTAATACCATCATAAAAAAGCAACAAAGCTAATCATTTTTCACTAGTAATTATGGCATGATTTACTAATTCTAAATATGCTCACTGACAATTCTAATGTTTTCAGCTCTTGGATTTCAAAGCTGTCACAATCTCTATTAAAGGAGGCATGTTTTTGCTTCTAACTATTCTCACTAGAACAGCGTCGATGAAAAATGTCATATCGCTCTCGGGCTCGGGCAACACTGCTCGGCCGTCGATTAATAGTCGATCGGGTGTGGTAGTGTAGGATTCAAAGAATGCCCCGAAAACATCAACCCTCGCATTATTCTTCTTATACTCCACTTTCAACATCAAACTCCTTCCACCATGGAAAATAAATCTCGAAGCAAATACGCTCATGTTTTCCAGATATATTCTTCACATAACATTCTTAAATACATCACAATTCCCTAACTCCTGGAGCAGTCTTCTCAACCATTTTAAGCAATTCCGAATACCAATTGGGTAGCACCGGGTTCTGAACAATCCTCCCAGCAGTATAGGGCTTAATATCCAATACTGGGGTTCCATTGAATACATCCAATCCTCTTACCTCTAGGAACCTCCCTAAAACCCTTTTCAACTCAACAATGGAAATGCCGATGGGATTGGGGCGAACCGGTGAGTCAGTGGCAAAGACTCCTATCAATGGGAGGTTCTCCGGGGGGATTCCGTATTTGACGAGCCTACGCGGCTTTACCAGTAATACTTTCCTATCCTGCTCGCTGACCTTGTGTAAGTAGGTCACTAGAATCAAGTGTGAGACCCCTTCCAGCCCCTTCAGGGCCTGTTCATACTCCTGGTAAACCTCGACTACTCCGTCAACACCGTTGACGCTCTCCCTCACTTCTTCATCGCTTGCATCAACGTGGACGACTCCTATTGGCGTGAGCTCTATTTTAGCAAACCCCAATGTGAAACACACCACTCTAATTATTTAACGAGCGTGACTAATAACACAGAGTGTGGAGGAGTATCCATGAGTACAGTAACCGTGCTCGGGCTTGGTAGAGTAGGGTTTAGAACCCTTAAACTTCTCCTCGAACTTCTACCTCAACACAACTTCAACGCAGTAGACGCCAACCCAGAGGCTAAAGCCCTGGTCGAAAAACTGGAGCGAGTATCCTTCTACACGTACTCGCAAGAGGTGCTGGGAAGGCTCTTGAAAACCACCGATTTGTTTGTAACTGCACTCCCTTCTTCCAGAGCGTTCAACATTTTGAGGACTATAAGCGAGGGATGTGTAGACGTAGTGGATGTGTCGTTCACGCGGGAGGACCCGTACCTTCTCGAGCCAATAGTCGAGAAGTGTGGGACAGTCTTTGTGCCTGATGCAGGCTTTGCCCCGGGCTATAGCAACTTGGTAGCAGGATATTCCGCCCAGATCCTGAAGGGACTCGAGAAAATCGATATAATGGTCGGAGGCATACCGGAGAAGCCAGTTCCCCCCTTAGGCTACGTAGTCACGTGGAATCCGCTGGACTTGATTGAAGAATACTTGAGACCAGCTAGAATAGTGCGAGATGGAGAACTCGTTGCAGTTGACCCGTTGTCCGAAATCGTCACGGTGGAGATTGAAGGAGTGGGAAGACTGGAGGGATTCGTATCTGATGGGCTTAGAACGTTGATCAGGAACGTTAAAGCCTCGAGCATGAGGGAGATAACCCTGAGGTGGCCTGGACACATATCCTCGATGAAGCTGTTGAGGGAATTGGGTTTAATGAGCCATGAAACCGTGAAGGTGGATGATTGCGAAGTACAGCCCGTTAAACTGTTGTCGAAACTATTCGAACTTAAATTGAAGGGAGAAGTGAGGGATATCGCTATACTTCACGTCGAGGCTTTCAACAGCTCCGGCAAAAAATATGTGGAGACGGCGATTCTCCATGGGACTCTAGAGGACCCGGCGACTCCCTACTTCACAGCTTTAGTCCACGCTTACTCGGCCTTCCTGGTCTCTAAGGGGAAGGTGAAGTCGGGCGTACAACCCTTGGAGAACCTATGGGAGTTCAAGAACGAGTTCACGAAATACTTGGAGGATAAGCGAGTCTTAGTGAAGATTGCCGTGAAGCAATAGGGGATTTCATGATCTTGTTCGAAGAAAACATCCTCCTCAGAAGCCTTGTTTTCGGGTTGATCCCAGCTCTGGGCACTACTTTAGGAGGCGTAGTCGGCGCCATAATGCCTCGTTCACGCGACTCATACCTTGATCTCGGAATGGGTTTTGCTGCGGGGCTAATGCTCGTAGCTTCTTTCACTAGCTTACTTCTCCCCTCGATTGAGTTATCCAACGTATTCTTATCCACTGCAGGTTTCACCGCTGGAGTCTTATTAATGTATGGTGTCGACAAGATCACGCCGCACGAGCACCTCGAGGAGCGGTTTGAAGGCCCCTTGAGGCTGAAGGGAAGAGTGAAAGCGCTGTACTTGACGGTCCTAGCCATCCTCATCCACAATATCCCCGAGGGAATGGCTGTAGGAGCGGGCTCAGCCCTTCCCTTCGAGAAGGGTTTGGCTTTGTCGATCGCTATAGCTCTTCAAGACGTTCCAGAGGGCTTCGCGGTATCTTACCCTTTGATAAGCTTAACGAGGAACAAGTTTAAGGCAGTCTTCATATCAGCCCTCTCAGGCCTCAGCGAAACAGTCGCCAGCGTCCTCACCGGGCTGATTATCGAATCAAGCATGGGATTAATTCCCTTCCTCCTAGCATTAGCAGCAGGGGGGATGATTTACGTTGTGAGCGATGAGGTAATACCCGAGACTCACAAGTACGGCCACGAAGAATATGCTACTCTCGGCTTCATCCTCGGATTCATTACTATGCTACTCCTCGACAGTCTGGTTTGAAACCTACTCAACCGTAACCGTCTTAGCAAGGTTACGGGGTTTATCCGGGTCCAATCCCTTTTCAACAGCGGTATGGTAAGCTAGTAACTGTAGCGGTATCGTGTGAGTAATGGGGGTAACAATCCAGTGAGGCGAGATCACTGGTATGAATACATCAACCAGGTCAACAGCCCTCGAGTCCGATGGTCCAACGCCAACAGTGAATGCTCCTCGAGCCCGCATCTCTTCGATATTCCCAAGCAGGAGCGTATCCAACACTGGATCGCTCGGTATTATGAAAACGACCGGAAACCCTTCTTCAACTAAAGCTATAGGACCGTGCTTGGACTCCCCAGCAGGATACGACTCGGCGTGAATGTAAGCTATCTCCTTTATCTTTAAAGCTCCCTCCCTCGCCACTGGGACACCGATACCTCTGCTCAAGTAGTAGATGCTCCGGGCATCCGAGATTTCGGTTGCCAGCTTTTTAACGTAGTCGCCTGCCGCCTGTAAATTCTTCTCGGCAAGCTCTCCAACGTTCTCTATGAAAGACATAATCTCATTTCTCTCAGCCTTATCCAGTCTGCCCGAGGAAGCGCCGAGCTCTAGGGTAATATACGATAATAGAGCGGTTTGAGTGGTGAAAGTCTTCGTAGCAGCAACACCTATCTCTGGGCCTGCTCTAGTATACAAGGTTACATCGCTCTCCCGCGGGATAGCAGAGTCAACGACATTGCTCACGGCAATGATCTTAACACCTCTTTCCCTAAATGCCCTCAACGCTTTCAGCGAATCCATCGTCTCACCGCTTTGGCTTACGACGATTAGTGCGTCGCCCTCTCCTGAAGCGGTCAAGTAGGTCTCATACTCGCTTGAAATGAAACTGAACACTGGCTTCCCGACGATCCTTGTGGTAGCAATAGAGAAGTATTCTACGGCGTGAAAGCTTGTGCCAGCCCCCGTAGCATAGATTCTCTCAGCATTCAAGACGAGTTTCAACGCTTCCTGGACCGCGGGGTCTTTGACTATGCCGCTAATAGTCTCTCTCAACGCTCTCGGCTGCTCGTAAATTTCTTTCAACATGAAGTGAGGATATCCTCCTTTCACGGCATCTTGAACGCTCCACTCGACATTCCTAACATATCTCTCAGGAACCACCGGCTCCTCTTCCATTAGGTCCTCTATATAAATCATTGTGGGAGTGATGAAGCCAATCCAATGATCCCTTAACACGATAACCCTTCGAGTGTGCTCTAGGATAGCCGGGATATCGCTAGCTAAGAGGTTAAACCCGTTTCCAACCCCGATCACCAAGGGGCTGTCCTTCTTCGCAAAGAAAATTCTATCAGGTTCATACTTGGAAATCATTAAGATAGCATAAGTTCCCTTTAACTTCTTAACAACCCTCTTGAAGGATTCGTAAACGCTGCGAGTTTCCTCATAATATTCTTCTATGAGATGGGGCACGACTTCAGTGTCTGTGTCGCTTGCGAATATGTGCCCTATCTCACGGAGAAACCTCTTCAGCTCTAAATAGTTCTCTAAAACCCCATTGTGCACTACCGCGAAGGAATTCTTGCAATCTACCTGGGGGTGGGCGTTAACATCGTTTGGCACACCATGCGTGGCCCACCTGGTGTGTCCAATACCCAGGCAACCAGTCAACTCCTTAAAGTTTAACCGAGAGTCTAGCTCCGAAAGTTTTCCTTTACCTTTTCTAACTATTAACTCGCCCCCTAGAACAGCCATTCCGGCTGAGTCATAACCCCTGTACTCGAGCTTGAGTAGACCGTTGAAAAGGAGTTCACCGATCTTGAAACCCATGCACGCTGGCCCTGCGAAGCATGCCCCGATAATCCCGCACAAACTAATCCACCAATCCCTAAGTGTTAAATCATTATGGGGATTACTTATAAAATGAGCCTAAGAAATTTATCTCTTTGGAGATGAGAACACCGTGGATGTATTGGTCTTGAAGATTACGGGAAAAGCCTTCGACAATGGCCCGGAGTTGCTTGGAAAATACGTCTCGGTTTTGCGCACTCTTTCCGAGAAGTATAGAGTTGTCGTAGTAACCGGCGGGGGCAGGATGGCTAGAAACTATATTGAAATGGCTAGGAGAATAGGCGTGTCATCGAATTACTGGCTAGATATGATAGGGATAAGTGTTTCAAGGATTAATGCACTCTTTTTGATAGCATCACTGGAGGGGAAAGCGTATCCGAAGCCCATTGAGTCTCCCATAGAATTATTATCGGCAATTACATCTCACAAGATCCTCGTTGGAGGCGGTTTAATCCCGGGGCAGTCAACGGCTTCTGTCGCCGTCGAGCTGGCCGAAGCCCTCGGCGTTAAAAAGATCTACTACTTCTCGGCGACAGACTATGTCTATGATAAAGACCCTGCTAAGTACCCGGATGCCAAGCCTTTTAAGGAGATCGCGGGTAGCCGTTTAAAGGAGATATTAATGCAAAAACAGCTTCCAGGCGAATACGCGTTGATAGACGAGAAAGCCTTGGATCTGGCGTTGAGAAGCGGAATAGAGATACGCTTAATCTTCTTCAAGCATCCTGATAAAATATTCGAGTCGCTAGAAGGACTTAACCCAGGTACTAGAATCATCCCGGAGTAGTCTCTATCTTATGCTTAACCCTATAGAGCCAGTATTTGAGGATTCTTGCTTCGTAAACAGATGGTCTCGCCCTATGGATTATTCTCCTCCAGGCGAGACCGATTTTACGGGCTTTATCGCTACTGGGAATGATCCTCGAGGAAACCGTGTTGAAGATGTTTTCAAGGGCTTCAAGATCTTCTCGCGACGCCGTCGGCGGGATGTTGGAGGCATGTTTCTTTCGCGCCTTCCAAATCTCCCATAGAAATATCGCTACTGCTTGGCTAACGTTCAATACAGGGTACTCGGGATTTGCTGGTATAGATACGAGGAAATCGGTTTTCTCCAGTTCCTCCCTAGTCAGACCAGTGCTCTCTCTGCCGAAGACTAATGCGATCTTCTCGATCCTTGGCGCGATTTGGTTGACGAAAGACTCGATTTCCATCGCCTGCCTTAACACGTCGCCAGCCCTGTATCCTTTCGCGCTTGTAGCTATAGAGGCGTCCACGTTCTTCAACGCTTCCTCCAGAGTATCAACTATCTTAGCCTTCTCGAGGAAATCCCTTCCTTTCGCAGCATACAGTAGGGCTTCCTCAAGGGAGGCCTCAGGTTTGACGAGATATAATTCATCGACTCCGAAATTTTTGCAAGTCCTCGAGATTACTCCTAAATTATATGCTCCCTCTATCCCCACCAATACTACCCTAATCACCTAGACCTCCCCTTTCTCTGAATAAACCACCTTTATCTCTTCATAAAAGAATTTCGAACCCCAAGTCCTGAGTGGTTGAAACCCGTGGCTTATCAAAGCCTCGTAGACGATATCTTCATTGGAGAGCGTGGAGTACACTAGTACTAGTACTCCGCCTTGCTTCAAAACCCTGGAGGCTTCTTGAACGAAGTAGACGATGGTTTCATAGCCTCTCTCACCACCCTCTGTAGCTATGTCTATTCTGCTTGAATCGTTCACAGGAAGGTAGGGAGGGTTAGTAACGACCATATCCGCTTTATTGTCGATGACGCCTTCTATGCTTGTGATCACAATTCCCCTTCCTGATTGATTATTTGCTTCAATAGTTTTCAGGGTTGAGATCAGTGCATCATCCATTACGTCAACGAAGACTACGCGTTTACAATATTTTTTCAAGATTGAATAACTCCCAAGTATCCCTGTTCCCGACCCGAGATCTATGCAGAACTCCCTGCTAGGCTTGATTTCATCAAGAACCTTCATAACCAGCCACGAGTCCTCACTGGGTTTGTAAACATCACCGTATATTGCGATCCTTAATTCTCCTACGCGATATTCTTTCACAATTCCGCCGATAATCTCTCAAACACCTCGGGCTCTAACTCGAACACTCTTTTACCATTGGGAATAATTTTCTCCAGCACCTCGGGTTTTATTTTCAAACGTGTTTCCGCCACCTTGCGGGCGTTCCTCCTCCTTTGGCTAAACATTACCCTGGTCACATTCTCAACCTTTTGAATATTCTCGTCGTAATTCCTCTTACGTTTAAGAACAACTATGCTGGAAGCAACTTTGGGCTCAGGGTAGAATGATCTCGAGGAGTAAACTCCTTTCAAATCTATGTCGAAAAGCAGTTGAATTATAATGCTTAGTCTTCCATATGATTCGCTACCCGGTGGTGCTACTAATCTATCACCGACCTCTTTCTGAAGAGTCAGTACCGCCTTGTTTACTCCATTATCCCTTGCTATCAAGATTAAAACGTCCGACGTAATATGGTATGGTAGGTTTGAGACAACCTGAGGCCTATTTAGACCCGTAGTGAGAATGTCGCCTCTTGCTAGTATGAATCGAGGGTCCCCAATGTTCTTCGACACTATCTTTGCCATTCTCTCATCGAACTCGATGCAAACCAAGGTCTTCACCTTCTGGAGAAGGAAAAAAGTTAATGTCCCAATACCGCATCCTATCTCAACTGTGTCTTCGAAACTTACTGAGTCAACCATGTTTTTTATCAGGAAGGGATTGATCACGAAGTTTTGGCTAAGCTTTTTGGAAGGTTTCACCCCGTTTTCCTTCAGAACCCTAATGGTCCACCTCAAGAGGGATGACTTGGTGAGTTCAGGCAGACTTATATGATTTCACCGTAGAGCCTCTCTAGATACCTCAGATATATGGAATCCCTCTCGGTCGGCCTCAGGAACAAATAATACTTTTCTCCCCCCATGAACTCCTTCAACAATCTTTCAACCAGAACTTTGACAGGGTCTATTCCAACCCTCCGCCTTATATCATCAAAGTTTTCGAACCTCCTTACCGCTCTCTCATCGAGTATAAACCTCATAGTCTTCTTACCGATATTAGGGAGGAGTTCTAGGGTGTGAAGCCTAATGTTCACTGGGTCAGCTATGTTGAAGAACTCGGTGAAAAACTTTTCATTCTCGATTATTATCATTTTCAAGGCTTCGCTGAGATTAGCTTTAGCCATACTAGTTAGGTCATCGTAGGAGATTTGAACAATCTTCTTAACCTTACTGGGATAGCCAAGCTCGATCTTCTCCAATATGTCGATCCTCACGGCTGGTAGAGGAATACCCTCGAGTAGAGTAAAATACTTCGTGCCTACACCCTGTATAAGAGGCTGGTTCCTGTGTTCAAAATGTCGGTCTGAAGGGTTCCCAAGCTCCATGTAGTCGAGAACGATGAGGGCATTCTCCCAGGAGTGTTCATGCCGTCTAGAGCTGTCTGGCTTGAAGGAGTGCAAATAGATCACCATAGAATGAATCCGGGTCTAAACGGGTTACTCCTGTCTAGGGTTTTCAACGCAGTAATTTCCTAAGTAGTTCACGATTTCCTCGGCAACCTGGGTTTCAACGGTTTTCTCCTCGAGCTCGAGAAGCGGTCTTAACTCGTCGAGACTCTTGGGGCATATATTAATGATCATGATGATTGACTCTTCCCTGAGCCCTTTCGACTTCAAAAACTCTTTTACCTCGCCCACTTTCTCATACGGGATCTTTGAAAACCGCTTCAAATACTCATATGTGCGGGTAAGTAGCAATGGAATGGAAGCTCCTTGAACCTGCAGCCTCTCTATAACTTTCTTCAACTCGTGCAGGGCTTCGGGATTGGTTAACGGGGTTTCCTCCAAGAGGGGTATTTCAGTCAAATAATCACACCACCTAGAGTCTATATATGAGTGTAGGAGTTTAAATGGATTTGAGCTGGGGATTTGAGGCAAGCCTCAAGTGCTCGGGTCTAACGAATAAAACCTTCTCCTTATCGCCGGCTTTAACTTTGACTATGTAGGCCTTTCCCCTCTTGCCTACTACTACGCCTGTCCTCCCGTGATACCTTCTATGAGGCATGCCCGAGTGTATAGATGGATTTATCTTGATGTGAACTACATCACCCTCCTTATACTCCACCAGCATTAAGCTCAACGGAGGTATGCTACCTCTTTCTCTAATGTTTTTCTTCAACAACCTCCTAGTCCTGTGGCGTAAACCTCTTGGAGCTCTGACCATGCACTATCTCCTCTATTGGCTCTTAATACTGAATTGAAAACCCCCATTTTTAATCTTATCTTGAAGCTACTCAATGCTCGATGTAGAGAACATCTAGTTCCACAGGTCTAAGAGAAGTGTTTAAGACGCCGGCAAAGCATGGCGTTGTCCTACCTTGATCGCAGTGAACGACCTCTTTAACATAGAGCCCTCCGTCGCAATATATTATCGCTTCGAAGCTCCTGTTGCTGATCATCTTGGTTACTACCTCGTAAACTCTTCTCACTCTCATCGCGTCTTTTTTACGAGATAAAATCCTCGTGGGAGTCCTCTGATGAATGAGCGTGTTCTTAAAGCGCTCCTCCAGTACCGCTAGGTCTGACTCGGTGAGAGGCGTGGAAGATACAATCATCATTCTATATATCTTTCTCCTCTCTCTGGAGGTTTGCTTCAAAATCTCAATATCCCTTCTACTGGCTGAGCCGGCGACTCGAACCTCTAGAAGGCTTGTGGATAGTATCTTGTTGAGGGAATCGATATCGTAGTATCTAACGAGAGGTTCGACCACTTCGATAACAAGCGGTCTCCCAGTCCCAAGGGTTCTCGCGTCGACGTCCTCTCTACCTGCAGCGTGTATCTTGACTTCTTTGGCTTTGAAAACCTCGGCTAGGCGTGACTCCACGTATTCTTGAATGCTCATAGGGTATTTCTTACCACCCTTTCTCAAAAGCCAGGGGACGTGAGAAATATTGCGCCCTCTCTTATTGTAAATACCTTTCAATAGTATTGGTGATACTATCAGTTCGAGATCGTAGTTGAAGTCCTCATTAAGCCTCACTATAACCATTGCTTCGGGCTTGTCGAAATCAGGTATGAGCCCGTACTTGTCTCTAATGAGTTTCCCAACCTCTCTTTTCAACTCGTTTTTCAAGGACTCTGCCTTTTCTATTCCGAACTCGGAAACAAGTGACAGTTCTTTCTCCCGAAGTTTTTTATCGAGTTTCACGCCCACTAAGAATCGACTAATAGATGCTTCCTTCATTTTTTCATACGATCTTTCCGCAATGGATTGAAGCCAGTCAAGGCTTAGCCTTCCCTTGCATATGAAGCACTCTCTAGGTTTTACCTGCTCGTTGAACAATTTTTCATACAACCTCGTTAACGGATCTCCGCTATTTTCAGTGAGAACCCGTAGGTAATCTTTATCAATGTTCCGTGAGACGTAATCTCTATGCAACTTGAAGCTAAGCATCACCTTCAGGGATAATCCACGTTCATAATTGCTTAAACCCACCCCGTGTTTAGCAACCAGTCTTCCAAGGCAGTAGTGACATAAAGGGTATTTAGCCAGCGTCTTCTCAACGTTTTCCATGATGGCGTTAAAATCGGCTTCTCTCATATAGTTGGATTCTCCCATGCCTTCTCACCCAGGCCCCAAACGCCCTGTCTAAAATATAGTGCGCTATGTTAACCAGCTCTATCATATTTTCAACAGGTAATTTAATGATGTATTCAAAATCCTTTTGTTCCCGGGTCGTCAAGTTGTCTCCAAGAGCTATGACGAACGTCTTACTTGCCGAGACAGGGAGTTGAGGTGATATCACTCCACCGTGTCTAGCCGTCAAGAGAACGGCGTCATGACCAATTACTTTCTTCAATTCGCTTCTTGAAGCCAATTCCACGCCCGGCGGAAATTTGTGCCTGCAGAAAACCGATTTAACGAACCCTACAAGGCTATCATCTTGAGAGTGTAGGTGTCTGAGCTCTAACCCGTTCAGCTTGACAAGGAGATTGTCGGCGAGAACCCATAGTTCAGTATCGACTCTTATTCCATGACTGACGAGAAGGGAGTAGAGGATTATGTTTTTCAAATAGTTGAGTTCGGAGCAGGAGTCGCTGGTTCTTGCCAAAACAATCCTACATGGTTTGTAAGCCTTTGACATTGAACCCTTCTCCCAGTTTCTTCAACAGGTCTCTTCTCTTTCTAAGTTGCTTGCTAAGCTTCTTTAACATATCGTATTGTTTTAATAATTCCCTAGCATCCTCGATGTCAACCCCTGCTCCCCGTGCAATCCTCCTCAAGCGTGATTTATCTATAATGTCGGGGTTGTCGAGTTCCTCGTACGTCATGGAGTTTATGATAGCTAGCCATTTAGAGAGCTTACCTTCAAGCTCCTTCGGGTCAACGTCGAAGGGAACCTTCACTCCCAAACCAGGTATCATCTGGAGGATTTTCCTGAGCGGCCCCATTTTCCTCAAACTCACTAATTGCTTATAAACCAGCCTCATGTTTAGCTTACCCTCAAGGAATTCTTCGACGTCTTTTTCAGTAAACTCTAGCTGTATTCGCTTAACCTTCTCGACCAACCCCTCTATGTCTCCATACCCTAGGACCCTGCCCACGAGCTTAGAAGGCTTAAAAATCTCGAAATCTTCAATCTTTTCTCCGAGACCCACGAACTTTATTGAAGCCCCTGTGGCGGCTACAGCTGATAAGGCTCCCCCGCCCTTTGCTGTTCCATCGAGCTTGGTCACTATAATGGATCCTATGGGGGTTGTTTCGTGAAACCTCCTAGCAATATTGTAGGCTTGCTGACCTATTGAGCCATCTATCACCAATATAATCTCGTCTGGTTTAACACTATTACTTATCATCTTCATTTCCTCGAGTAAGTCTTCCTCTCTATGGTGCCTCCCCGCGGTATCAATCACTACAAGGTCGAAGCCTTTTTCCACGAAGTATTTAACTCCCGTGACAGCCAAGCTGACGGCATCCTTCACCGAGGGATTCCCATACACTGGAACGCCTACTTGATCACCTAGTTGTTTCAACTGATCATATGCAGCAGGCCTAAAAGTGTCTGCGGCGACCAACCCAACCCTGTAACCCTCCAGCTTGTAGAAATATGCCAGCTTAGCCGCTGTGGTAGTTTTCCCGCTCCCCTGGAGCCCTACGAGCATTATCACCCACGGCTTCTTCACGGGCTTTACTTGAGGCTTCACATCTCCCCCAAGAAGCTTCACCAACTCCTCGTAAACGATCGTTAGAAACCATTCTTTTCTTGAAACACCAATAGGGGGTTCTTGTGAGATAGCTCTCTCCTTTATCTTCTTAGTGATCTCGAAAGCCAGGTTCAAGTTAACATCAGATTTCACCAACTCCTTCTGTAAATCCTTAATGAATTCGTTAACAGCATCCTCGTATTTTTCAGCTTTGAAAAACTTCGCAATAGATTCTTTGAGGTTCTCAAACACCATTCTTTATCCCGTAGCACATCCTACTTATCTGCTACTCCCTATTAATAGGGTTAAGGTGTTGTGGACCTGAGAATCAGTGCGGGGGGTGGGATTTGAACCCACGCAGGCCTATGCCAGCGGATCTCTCCCTGGGCAAGTCTTGAGTCCGCCCCCTTTGGCCAAGCTCGGGCACCCCCGCATGCTCCTAGACTATTATAGTTTTGAAACATGCTTTAATTTTTACTCTGATCTAAGAGAGAGGAATCATATATAAATACCTGTGTAAAATTATGCTTTCCAGGAGGAGAGAGCTATGCCTTTAAGACCTGCCAGGTGTTACACGCATTTCAGCGGTCCGCCTTACACGAGAAAAGAGTACATCCCCGGTGTTCCGCAACCGAAGATCTCCAAATTCGAAATGGGTAACCCTAAACTCGACTATGACTACGAGGTGACCCTTGTTGTCGAGGAGCCCGGCCAGATAAGGCATAATGCTCTGGAGGCTTCACGTGTCATGGCGTTGAAAGTGTTGACGACTGCTGCAGGCGAGAACAACTTCTACTTGAAAGTCGTCAAGTATCCACACCATGTTATCAGGGAAAACAAGATGATGGCTTTCGCTGGTGCTGACCGTCTTCAAGATGGTATGAGGCTCTCATTCGGGAAGCCTATTGGGACAGCGGCGAGAGTTTTCCCAGGCGACGCAGTGATCACCGTGAAAGTTAAGAAAGAACATTTGAAAACGTGTAAGGATGCTCTCAGAATAGCGGGAAGCAAGCTTCCACTGCCTACGAGAATAGTAATCCGTCCCTTGAAAGAAGGGTTGCCACCCGCGTAAAGAGTTGAAGAATATTGTTTCACAAACGGAGATCCCTGTCTAGGCTTTGAACTTCCTTTTCAGCTGTTGAACGATTTTATCGAGAGATATAATCCGCGAACCCTCATCCTGCATGCACCGGATGGTTTGAAGATCCTATACAAGTGCGTAGAGAATAGAATTCCTGAGGATATTGAAATCTACTATTCTTCCAGTCCGGGATACGGGGCTTGCGACATACCGTTGGATGAAGCGGAGGTAATTGGGGCCGACGGCATTGTTCATATAGGACACTTAGAGTATCCTTTACAACCTATCCCAGACTTAAAAGTTAAGATCTTGTATCTTCCGGCATACTATAATCGCTTGTTAACCGAGGAGACTTTATCAACGATTTCAACGCGATTGGAAGAAAAATCTGCATCCTCAGTAACCGTTTCTTCAACGATAGTTGAGAGCAAGATTAGGAGGCAAATACACGAGTACCTCTCGGAGAAGGGGTTTGAATCAACCGAGATTCTAGCACCAATACTTGGATGCATGTATGCACCCCTTGCAAGATTTGACTCCAGTGTCGATGCACACATTCTAGTAGCTGGAGGGTTGTTTCATCATTTGGGAGCGTTCTTTTCCCTGAAAAAACCAGTCATCAGCGTAGACCCGTACAGGCAGGAGGTTATGGATTACACCAATGAATTCAAGAAATACGTTAGCAAGAGGCTCTTCCTAGTCTCCAAAGTCAAGAACGCTCCCTATCGAACGGTGGGTTTAGTCGTTGGAACTAGGCCGGGTCAGCACAGGCCAGAACTAGTAAGGTTTCTTGGAGAGCGAGCTGAGAAGAGAGGTTATAAACCCTATGTTATATCCTCAGCGTATCTCTCCGTGGAGAGATTGATGGCTATTGATAATTCACTAGGGCTCGACTTCTATGTTGTGACGAGCTGTCCAAGGCTCCCAATAGACGATCTTGGCGATTTCTACAAGCCAGTATTGACTCCAGGAGAATTCCTAATGATTTTGAATGATAAGGAGGAGTACGCATTTCCATGGTGAGCGTGATAGATAAGAAGAAGGTCGAAATGATTATTTCCGGGATACCTAGCTACAGGCGTCTCAAGCGTAGGCTCGAGCAATATCCAACGCCCTCCTGGATGGTCGCCCACGTATTGTGGTCGGCCTTCATGAATAATGATGTTGAAGGAAAGATTGTGGCAGACCTGGGATGCGGCGATGGCAGGCTCCTATACGCGTCGCTGATACTTGGAGCTAAACTTGGAGTATGTGTTGATGTTGATGAGGAAGTACTAAAACACGCTATCACGGTATTCAACGAGTTGTTCACGGAGTATACGGGAAGAGTCTTATTCATCGTGGGAGACGTCTCCAGACTGAGCATTGACGGTGTTGACACGGTTGTCATGAATCCCCCTTTCGGTGTTGTTCGAGGAAACAGGGGTTTGGACCTGGTGTTCTTGAGGAAAGCTCTAAGCCTTGCTAGAAGTGTTTACAGCATTCACAAGTACTCTCCTGGGCTAGTGAAGATCTTAAGGGAGGTGGCGTTATCTTACAACGCCGAATTAGTGTCCATGGAGATCATGGATTTCGAGATTCCAATGGTTTTTGAGACTCATAAGTCAAGGATATATAGGTTTAAAAGCTTATTCATAGTTCTAAGGAAGGTGAACACTGTTGAGCGACGCTAAAGTGGTTTTACCCGGTGAGGTTTTAGGTGTCGAAGAGGAGGCTCTACCTCTTCAAGGCGTTTACGTTGACAGACATGGTTATCTCAGGTCCTTGATCATAGGGACAGCATTCATGGATAAGTTGAGGAAAACTATTCTCGTCCGCCCTATCAATAAGCGTGAACTCGGTTTGAAACCGGGTATGGTAGTTGAAGCAATTGTTACCAGCCTAAGTGACGATATTGCTATTTTGAATATTTACAACGCCAACGGGATGCCGGTCGATTTTTCAGGCATACTCCACATAACTCAGATATCAAGCGAATACGTTAGGTCAATGTGGGATGTGCTCAGGCCTGGAGACATAATAAAAGCCAGAGTAATAAACAGTAATGTACCATATCAGGTGACGATAAAGGACCCGGGGCTGGGTGTAATAATGGCTCGGTGCACCAACTGTGGAGAAGTGCTTTACAAGGTTGGAGAAAAGCTCAAGTGCCTCTCCTGTAAAAGCGAGGAGTCAAGGCGTATCGGAGTTGGATACGTGTATATTTTAAGGTGATTGATTGCCGCTGGTGAAGAGGCGGTTCTACGTCCCCTGTAGCCATGAAGAGTGCCTCGAGTTGGTTCAGCGAATATCTGAGAAACTCCCTTCTATCGAATCCATAGAATATGACATCAGGGAGGGAGGAATGCTGATAGAAATGTATGGTTATTCAACGGATATTAAGAAAGCTTGGAGGATCATCAAGGAGAGCTATCCCCTGTCCAAGACCCGTGCTGGAAGAGGCATGGTCAAATATGCGCTGAGAACCCTGGTTGCACGAACGGGGAAAACGTTTCCACCAGCAGTACTAGTCAAACTACTAACTATTAATAAGTATGAAGTCCAATACTCTTCCGATGATGAAGCATTATACACTAATGCGGGCTTAGAGATTCTTCTCGAATTGATTAATCAAATAGATGTTGCGAGTAGCTTAGTTAAGAA
Source organism: Thermosphaera sp. (assembly GCA_038827615.1). Lineage (NCBI taxonomy): Archaea > Thermoproteati > Thermoproteota > Thermoprotei > Desulfurococcales > Desulfurococcaceae > Thermosphaera > Thermosphaera sp. The sequence goes on along the minus strand of JAWBNK010000001.1, from coordinate 1,038,007 downwards.
TATTGTAAGAGGGACGGCGGGAAAATACTATATGACAACCATACTTGTAGCCACAAAGATGAGTGTTGAAGAGGCGGTTGAGAAAGCAATAGCTCTCGGTCACTTAGAGCCTGATGAGAACGGTGGTTTAACGCTGAAGGTAGAGTGGAGTAAGGGGGTCGATGAATTTATAAAGAAATATCATGGATCCCCACTATTTAGCATGTGAGGTGTGTTTTGTGGAGATAGAGGTTTTAAACAAGACTCCTAATCACCTGGCGATCAGGATTAAGGGTGAGGATCATACTCTTGGCAACTTGTTAATGAAGGAAGCGTTGAAGCATCCGAAAGTTGCCTATGCATCCTACCGTGTTCCACACCCCTTAAGGGATGAAATAGAATTCATAATCACGGTTCATGAAGGAGCAGACGTAGGGAATGTTTTGAGGGAGATAGTGGACAAGATAAAGCTAGACCTAAACGAGTTTAGAAGAGCCGTGGAGGACGCGGTGAAATGAGCCTTAGGAGAGAGGCTCGAATTCTAACAATTGCCGAGTCTGAAGCTTTTTACGTTCTAGCAACATATAGGGGAAATTTTTAGAAGAATTATCCATCATCCCCAGGGACCACGTTTTAAGCGATAAAGACTTGATCAGGTCTTTGAAAACAAGAGATGAATTAACCTTCATCGTAAACTGCACAGGTGATAAGTACCGGTTTATTTCGCTTGGATTAAGAGTTTTCGAAGGAGGGGACTATTTGATAAAGAAGGAGGAGAGCTGCTCACTGGTTTCAAAATTAATTAAATGCTTTAACAGTACGTTTACACTGAGCGGTCAAGGCGAGGATATTATAAAAATGTGTTGAAAACATACATTGACTCTCGTGGTGATTTAAATGGTTAGATTCTGTCCCAAGTGCGGGGGCATAATGAAACCGGTTAAATCGTCAAGTATGACAGAGCTCGTCTGTGTTAAATGTGGACATAGGATAAAGGCGGATGAAAAAGTCCTCGAGAAGTACAAGGTATCATCGAAGATCGAGCATTCAACAAGGGAGAAAACGATCGTCACAGGGGATGTAGACACGTCAAAGTTGCCTGTTACCAAGGAGGTAACATGTCCCAAGTGCGGTAACCATGAAGCATATTATTGGATGATACAGACCAGAGCGGCTGACGAGCCTCCTACTAGGTTTTATAAGTGTGTAAAATGCGGGCACACGTGGCGGGAATACGAGTGATTTTTGAAACGCCTTTTTAATTAACATTGCATAAATAATTAGTCTGGGTGAGAGACCTTTTGAAACTAGAGTTCCGCGATGCAAGAGTGTGGAGATACTCGATGATTTCCATTGCCAAAATATTTGATGAGGCAAGCTTCCAAGTGGACGATTCAGGGGTGAGGTTGAGGGCACTGGATCCTTCGAACATAGTCCTCGTAGACTTTCAGTATCCAAGGTCTGCCTTCACAGTGTTTGAATCGAGAGGAAACGAATACTTCGGAGTCAACATGGATGATTTCGCGAAGATCCTAAAAAGAGCTACTAAGGGGGATGAGCTCCTTCTCGAGAAAACCGCTGATGGGAGAATATCAGTGGTTTTCAAGGGAAGGGGGTTGAGAAGATTCACGATCCCGAATCTCGACATTCCTCCTCAAGAAATACCTGAGCTTTCCCTGGAGTTTTCCGCAAGAGTTAAGATGCTTCCAAAAATTCTCAAGGATGTTATCAAGGAGATGGAACCGATCAGTGATTCCATCCTCTTCGAGGCGGTCCCCGAAGAAGAGAAATTAGTCGTGGCAGCATCGGGAGACATAGCTGAAGCCAGGGTTGAACTCTCTGTCGCGAGCGGTGCTCTCCTCGAGTTCGAATCAACCTCGCCGGCAAAGTCGCGGTTCACAATAGATTATTTGATCGATATAACGAGCGCGGCCCAAGTCTCCGAGTATGTTTTCGTAGAGTTATCTGACAATGCCCCCATCAAGCTCGAATATGGTCTACCGCAGGAGGGCAAGCTGACATTCTATGTCGCTCCGAGATCAGACTAGCATTGTTTTGAGAAATATCATCAGGGCTTATTATAGGAGGCGTCCTTTAAACCCTCCCTCCGCGATTCACAAGAGAGAAATAGCATTGGAGAGCCTAGAGGATAAGGCCTATGTACGGCATCTCTCTTTTCCATCAATCGACAGACTGTACGATTTCATTTTGAATAAGAAAACCCCTCTCCACTTATACTACTCCTCGGCCTTGTACGAGTACCCCGATGCACAACCCATGGAAGCGAAAGCCTGGTCCGGTTCCGAATTAATATTCGATATAGATGCTGACGCTTACGAGGGGTGTAGCGATTCATACTATGTCTGCGTGAAGGAGAATCAAGTATATCGTGTTAAGCCAGAGTCGTGTAAGACAGGCGAAAAACCCCTGGAGATATCGCTTATTCAATGGGATTGTATAAAGAGGGCGTTGGACGATGCCTTTAAACTAAGGGAAATCCTTACGGTAGACTTAGGTTTCAAAGACGTCAGAGTCTTCTTCTCAGGTAATAGAGGTTTTCACATTAGGGTTTCTGACGACGTGGTTATTCCCTTAAACAGCGAAGAGAGGAGGTTAATAGCTGACTATGTTTCCTGTTCAAACCTGGATATGGCGAGGATTTTCCCAACATACAGGACTAGAAGGGGAGAAAAGATACTGTTTACAAACATTGAGTTTGGACTGAGGAGAAGAGTCAAACTTCAAGCCGAGAAAACCGGGCTTTTAGAAAGAGAGCGTATTAAGGATAGGGAGGCTTTCGCGATAAATGCAAGCGACCTCTCAACCCTACTCTCGAATGAATGCATATCTATTGACAAGGTCGTTACGATGGATGTTTCAAGGCTTTCGAGATTTGAAGGGAGCTTGAACTGTAAGGCGGGATTAAAGGTTGTCGAAGTAAGTGATCCAATGAAGTTTAGCAGTTTAACCTACAAGGATCTTTCACCATTTAAAGGAAGAATTTCGATAACCCCTCTAGTCGACTTTACTGGCTTTCCTATATACGGGAGCAAAATCGACTTGAAAAAAGGCTTGAGAATGGAGCTAGACGCTGAAGACGCTTTGTATTTGGTTTTTAAAGGAGTAGCACATATATATGGATTGAAGTCCTTGGAGGTAAAGACTTGAGCAGTCCACTGATACGCCTTGTCAGGGAGGAGTTATCCACGAAGAATATTCAACTCGTAACTCCCAGCAAACTGGTCGAGGTCAGAGGGTTAATTGATAAAGCATTCTCAGGATTAAGCATAAACGACCCAAGATCCAGGAGGATGATTCAAGAATTTATTCAAAACATAGAGCAGGACATAGAGCTACTAGCTAAAACCAGACTTGTAAAAGCCATTTTAAACGATGAAGAACTGCCCGAGTCGTTCGATAAAGAACTGCTCGAGCATGCGAGAAGGCTGGTTAAAGCTGAGAGAGCAATTCAATCTGTTGAAAACATCCTCGTAGGTGAGAAATATTTAGTTGTGCTATTGAAAGACTGCGTGATTGGTGGTAGGAGTTATAGGAAAGGCGATGTAACCCTGATGGGGCAGAGCGGATTGGTTGAAGGCATCCTTCAGGACTGCATCTCAGTCGTTAAGCATCCTGTCGTGGAAGAGCTTGGAGAAAAGTCTTGATGTTTAGAGAACTTGCATGTAGAAGTTGTAAGCTATGAACAATGATATTATAATAGTCGTAAAGAGGATGATGATCATCGAGCCTTGGAGGAGGAGACGCGTTCTCTCATCCCTTGACTCCTTGAAAACCCTGGGTCTAACGTATGTCGAGAAGTGGGGGAGGATGAATCCTACTATACTTGCAAACAAGATTAGAGAAGAATATAGGATTGAAACGGCTATTAACTGGGTTGCACTACTCGGATTAAAGTACTGAATGTTCATTATATTATAGGCCCAATTTCCTAGTACAATTACAATGAGAATGCTTGAGAGCAGGAGAGATAAGGTCTTAGCTTTCTCAATCACGGCATCGTATTCTATCAGATGAGAGTATGAGTCTCTTCTGAACCGATCCTTCATCGATACCTCCAATCCCAAGTTATTTCTCAATTGAAATAAAAACCTTTATTACATTCTGAGGATTGTCAATAAGATAGGCAGTCGGGATAAGGTGGTTGCATTGAATAGACGATTATTGATCGGAGTTGCGGCTTTGATCGTTTCACTCGTGTTGTACACGTATTTCAGTTTTGCGGGCTCCACGACGTACAGTATTCCCGACGATTCTCTTTCATGGGTTTCAACCTTTGCGAGGAAATCCAGCAGTATTGAGAAATTCTGTGAAACCTTCCCGGGGGGCTGTCCTTGGGTTTTGAAATCAATTTATTACGCCGCGAGTATTTCGGCGGTATCATCAACATTCCTCACCTTAACTGGGGCGATACTGCTTATCATTGCGTCATTTACCATTTACACGTATGTGTTTGAGAACCCTGTTGTGTCGGGTTTCTCCACAATTCTCCTATCAACGGTCCCCGTAGTCTTCTACTGGTTTAAAGCGAGCAATTACGGTTTTCAGACATGGATGTTTCTCCCTGTTTTGACTCTGCTTCTCACGATAATCTATGTTTCAACAGGGAGGAGGGCTGTTCTCATCGCTGTTCCGCTGGTGTATGGTCTTTCGCTGATACTATACCCCGGCGCTTGGGCTCTTTCGGTAATCATGGGGTTTTCAATAAGTATAGCGTTGATAAGTGGGAGAGAGCGTAAACGATACATCTATGTTCTAGTGTCCTGGATAACCTCTTACGTCATCCCATTAATGTTCTTTGGCTTCGAATATCTACAATCAATATGCACCTTAGGGCTGATCTGGCTTTTAACAGCATTAGCGCTGGTACTGCTTCTTGAGAGACGAGTTGGAAAACCTGGTTCTATTCTCTTCACGACTTCATCAGCAATAATATACACAGCCGCGATGTCTATCTTTTTGGTGAGGAGCGGGCTTGCCGCAGGCTATCAGGAGGTATTCTCGCGAAGATTTAATCCGGTGATGGACTATGGGATCCTCGGCATCCTCAGCTTGATGTCCTTAATAGTATTCTTGAGGAGCCAGATTCTGGCGAGCAGGGTTTTCGAGAAAACATTATTCCCTATAGGCTTTCTATCGGGTCTTGTGCTTCCTTATTTTGATCCTACGTTAACTGTGTTAGCGGGATTCTTTGTTGCACCCTTAGTTGGAATAGGTCTAACCGCTGTAGCTTTATCGTCGACGAATATCGTGAATTTCAAGCGAAAAGTATTCTTCACGATTCTTTCACTGACGATTCTAGCGGGGAGTGTGGGAGTTAACGTATTATACTCTTCGTCAATAATGGCCGCGAAACCAAATCTCTACATGTCTGACGTTGATGTTTACTTGGGTATTGGGGAGAAATTGTTGAATGAGAGCGCGTGGATAGAAGCCCTTGACTCGCTGAGAGATACTGTATCCTCCAGCAATAACAGTGTATTGATCGTTTCATACTGGGATTACTCGTGGTGGATACTAGGGTACTTGGGAGATGTAAGGGATGTAAAGATGCTGTCGAACCCCTTAAGCAGTCTCGAATATAAGAGGCTTACTTCATGGATTTTGCTGAGCGACGAGTTAACTGCTGTTGAAATATTGAAGAATATTTCATCATCATTAAACTTTACCACGGCATACGTTGTAGTTACTGGCGCCATCAGCATAAGTCTAACAGGCGGTCGTAGCAACAATGCATATCTTGGAGCAGTAGTACCGGGGGAGCAAAACTACTACGGCATGCCAACCGTCTATTACGGAGCCGTAGGAGATTTATACAGAATACCGTTGTATGCATCCCTTATCAATATGTCCTACCTCGAATACATCAACACTGGCGTTGGGAGAACGGTTTACGAGGTTCCACTTGCATGGAACTCTAAGGGAGCTGAGACTTTGATATCTTCTCTTACCATCCACGGGCTGTCTCAAGTAGGGTTTAACGTGTACAACATATTGTACAGTCAGGAGAAGCTATCCAGCGCTACTAGGTATTTCGAGCTGATCAACGCTTCAGTTAAGCCTGTCTACAAGGTAAGTGTATCATATCTTACATATGAGGTTAATTATGTCGTATTAATATACAGATTAGATGTTAGCAGTCTAGATTGAGAGGTGGTCTTAAATGCCGATTGCCAGGCAAGAGTTACCAAACGTAGGTGACTACGTTATCGCTACTGTGGTGGAAGTATTCGACTACGGTGCATACGTATCCTTAGATGAATACAATGGTTTGAAGGCATTCCTACCGTGGAGTGAAGTAGCATCGAAATGGGTGAGAGACATAAGAGACGTGGTAAGGGAGGGGCAGAAGATAGTTGTTAAAGTAATTAGAGTGGATAGGAGGAAGAAAGAAGTTGATGTTTCGCTGAAGAAAGTAGCTGATAACGAGAGGAAAAGGAAGCTGTTATGGTGGAAGAGGTATGTTAAAGCCTGTAAGATCGCTGAAATAGTTTCTCAACAACTAGGGAAAAAGCCGGAGGATGCGTATAGAGAAGTTATTTGGAAACTTGAGGATGCGTATGGAGACCCGATGTACGCTATTGAGGAAGCAGTCTCCTCGGGTGCTCATGTCCTGTCTAAGGCGGGAATTGGCCAGGAGTGGATAGAAGCGTTGATGAAGGAGGCAGGGAAGCACGTTAAGGTTAAGGAAGTTAGGGTGAGGAGAGTCCTCACGATTAGGTCGATAACTAGTGATGGGGTTGAGAGAATTAGGAAATGCCTGGGTGAGGCATCCAGTCTTCTCTCCCAAAGAAATGTTAGACACGAGATATACGTGACCGGATCCCCGAAGTACAACATCGATATCTACGCACAAGACTATAAGACGGGTGAGGCTATCATGAATGAGGTTATTGGGGTTCTAGAAAAATGCTGTAGAAGCAATCACATAGAGCTATCCGTAGAGGTTGAGAAGGCTTGAACTGGTTGATGAGAAAATGCCCTAAGTGTGGAATATACACGTTATCAATTGATAAATGCCCTGCATGCAACTCAGAACTCATTGTCCCTCACCCTCCCAGATTCAGTCCAGAGGACAAGTACGTCGCTTATAGGGTTAGAATGAAGAGATTAAGCGGTTTGATAAGGCTTGATGAAAAACCCTACTATATCCCTGGTGAAAGATAAAAAATACTGTCAAACAGCTCATTAAATTTAAAAGGCCTTGTCTGAATTATTTTACTCCGGATGCCGCCGTAGTATAGCCCGGCCTAGTATGCGGGCCTGTCGCACGCCCTTCTCCAATCCCTTAAATCCTGGTTCACTGGACTCTTAACCGTGTTCAACTATTGTGTTTAAAGAAAAGTCATTGGTAAACTAGTTTTTGTTTAAAAGGAAAAGTTGAGAGAGCGCCGCCGCCGGGATTTGAACCCGGGTCACGGGCTCTCTGCACGCCCTTCTCCGATGTAGAAATCCATATGATAGAGTGTTTATAAAGTTTTACGTTAAACCTCTTCACACACCTTTGGTTTCATTTTAATTCCTAGCCGTCAATCTTATATAACTGGTGGGTTGAAGTCAATGATTCCATTGTTGTACGGGGCTTTAGCCGGGGTTTTATGGGGGCTGAACCCGGTCGTGATAAAGAGATATGGTAATGGGCTTGATGCAGTGACAGTTAATGGAGTTAGAGCTTTCTACGCTTTCACTCTTCTCTTAGTTTTCATTTATCTTCTAGGATCTTTTCAAACAGCCGATTTAATTGGATTGGTATTGATATTCGCCAGCGCTCTAATAGGTCCCTACTTCGGCGACTACTTCTATGTTGAATCCATAAGGAGGATAGGAGGTGGAAACGCGATTACGATTGGCTACTTGTATATACTAGTCGCCCAGTTGGCATCAATAGCTTTTCTCGGAGAAGAACTCAGCTCCAACATTCTAGTCGGGACGCTCCTGGCAATTTTAGGCGTCTTCCTGATATACGGGGGCGGGAATAATGTTAGAGATGTGAAAGGATATCTCCTAGCTCTTTTCACGGCAATATTCTGGGGCTTTAGTACAATATTCTCGAGGCTTGCCACGAACTATGGTCATGTTCTTTTCTTAACTATGTTAAGAAATCTATACGTTTTCATGCTTGCATTAGCCGTTAGGAAAAAACGAGTGCTAGATAATTCTTTCTCCCGCAGGGGCTTTATGCTGGGGTTTTTTGCGGGGGGTTTGAGCTTTGGGTTTGGGATGGCTTTATTTATTAGAGCGTTGAGCGTTGGGGGAGTCTCGGCTTCAACTTTGCCGACGATTATTGCTCCTTTGGTTGGAAGGGTTTTATCAGCGATAATTAATAAGGAGGGATTCGACGCGGCTAGCTTAGGAGGCTCTCTGTTAATTATTACAGGAATAGGGATAGGATTTATCGGCTTCACTGGTTAATTACTCTTATTACGACGTATTCCTTACCACTGTACTCCTGCCCTGTTATATCAACGTATAGCTTCGGCTCCGTTAAAATCACCTGCCCCTCCTTTATCAAAGTCTCATATAAATCCATTGGCAGGATTTTCCTTAGCGCTTCTAGGTTGATGCTACCCCATACTATGCAGTTGGAGATTCCAGAGATGAAGTGTCTGGAGAAAGGAGTTTCATAATGCGTGTACTTGCATAAGTATACTAGCGTCTTTTTACTCTGCATGCTTGATCTCGCTCTTCACCTTCTTGGGGACAAGTCCCTTGAAAACTGCGACAGCGTAGAGCAATGCTTCAGGCCTAATAGGGCATCCTGGAACATAATAGAATGCATCTACTACTACCCCTCTCTCCTCGAGAATTTTCTGAAGGCCTCTCACACCGCCTATGGTGGAGTATGTATCGTGCCAAATACCTCCCCCTACACCGCACGAGCCGAGCGCTATGACAACCCTGGGTCTTGGGGCAGCCTCGATCGCGTTGACTACTTTCGGAAGCGCTTCAATTGTTATGGGGCCTGTCAGTAAGATTACATCAGCATGCCTGGGCGAGGTCACGAGTTTAACTCCAAATCTTTCGGCATCGTGATACGGGGTTAAAACGTCGAGTATTTCGATGTCACATGCGTTGCAGCTTCCAGTGTTGAGGTGAAATACCCATAGGCTTTTCTTTAATAACTTACTCACTTACACCACCCGTCCTTCTTTTGACCACGGAGTCTATGAATGATTTTCTCCTGCAGTCAGGGCATTCGTTAAGGTATTCTTCAACTATGGGGGATTTTTGAACAACGTAGTATAGCATTCTCTGCGTTGCCCCCTCACCCTCACACTTTTCGCACTTAGCCTTTTTGTGCACGACATGCACGTATAGGTCTGAGATATCGTTTGTTGCTAGCTCGAACTCTCGCAATCCCTTTATAGCTCCCACTGGGCACACGTCAACGCATCTCCAACAGAAGATACATCTACCCACGAAGTATCTTAGAACGACCGTGTCCTTATCTTTCATTAATTGTAGAGCGTTCGGCGGGCACGCGTTAACGCATGCTCCACATCCAATACACAAGTTCTCATCTATTGTTATCTTACCTCTGAAATCAGGGGATAATAAGGGCTCGTCGTAGGGATACCTTTTCGTCACTCTTCCAGCTTTCGACGCTATCACTAATAGTTTAGCGGGTTTTAGCTTCTCACTCATAGCATCACGCCTCCCGTGAGCGAGAGCTTCTTTATAACACCATCCTTACCGATAACGACCACGCGGTCGGTGCAGGAGAAGCATGGGTCAATACTCGCGATGGTTAAGGGGGCATCGGCCATGGGCTGATCCCTCAGCATCACTCTCAAGGCTGGGATATTATTGTAGGTGGGGGCTCTAACCCTCCACCTGTAGGGCTTTCCCTCACCGGTTATTACGAAGTGGACATCTCCTCCTCTAGGGGCTTCAACGACTTGAACCCCAATCCTCCCGGGTGGGATCTCGAATTCTTCGAGACGTATGGGACCCTTAGGTATTTGATCCAGTAGTTGCCTAATCATCGAGATTGACTCGAAGACCTCGTCAATCCTTACAAGGGCTCTTGCTAAATTATCTCCCTCCGTGTAGACTGGTACCTTGAACGATACGTGCTTGTAGGCGGCATAGGGTAAGTCCCTTCGAGCATCCCTATCTATGCCTGAAGCCCTTGCAACAGGTCCTTCAACAGCTAGTTTTACAGCATCCTCCTTGGGCAGGACACCGGTTCCAGTTAGTCTCCGCTTAACTTGAGGAACGGACACGGCGACTTCAACTATTTCTTTAAACTCTTTTTCAAGAGTGCTGAGTGTTTCCAAGACTTTCGACTTCTTCTCTTCATTAATGTCTTTTCTAACGCCCCCAACCAGGTTTATGCCATAGGTCTTTCTGCTCCCGGTCAGATATTCGGATAGATACATTATCTTTTCCCGTATCCTCCACATGTGCATAAACCCAGCATCGTACCCCACTAAGTGGAATGCAACGCCGAGCCAGAGCAAATGGCTGTGGAGCCTCTCTATCTCCAGTATAATGCTCCTGATGTACTGAGCTCTCTCCGGTACGTCGAGCTTGGCCGCCTTCTCGACGGCGAGAGCATAGCAGGTGCTATGCTCGAACCCGCATATCCCGCATATTCTCTCCGCCAAGAAGTTGACCTGTTGATACGTCATCCTCGATTCTCCAAGCTTCTCTATTCCCCTGTGAACGTGAAAGCCCCTATACTTTACATCAACTATTCTCTCTCCTTCAACATATAGCTCGAAGTATTCCGGCTCATGAAGTGCTGGATGATAAGGACCCACGGGGATAGTTGAGGCCTCTTCGTTCGTGCTTACCTTTTCTCCCACTGGCAATATGTTTGGACGCTTATCGTACTGGAAATCCTTTCTTAAAGGATGTGCGTCGGCGGGCCAACCGGGAGGGAGTACTAGGCGGTAAGATTCCCGTCCCTCGAACTCAACTCCGACTAGGTCTCGTGCCTCCATTTCACACCAATCAGCGGCGGGGACCACGCTAATAATGCTGGGAGCCTTTGGGTTTTCGCCATCGAGGTATGTTTTCAATGATATATAGAACCCATGGGAGTCATCGGTGAATAAGTGTGTAAGAGAGAAGAATCCGTTTAACGGTCTTTCATCGGTAGCAACACATGTTCTATGCACGCATTTAAACTCGTTGAATAATTTATCAGCTATTTTCGGGAGGTATTCCGGTTTCGCCAGGATGTGAATAGTATCTCCGTCAACTGTTACAGAGGCGTTGAAAACGTTGGCTAGATCCATGTATTTTTTCAGTATGAGAGAACTTTCAGACATAGTAAGCACCTATCAATAACCCTGTTATAGATATGGTAAGCAGAGGAATATAAAGCTTTAGGAGACTATAGGGGGCAATATCGATTCTACTTCTTCCAAGAGTGAAGGATACAAGAGCGTATAGGCTCCAAACGATGATCAGTAGGAGAATTGAAACGATAGATGAGAGAAGATTAGAGTTCAACAGTACTCCTATGATGAGCGATATGGGAATGATTTTGGCGAGTAATCGCCTCATTAAAATACTGTAGACATACGTTGCTAGGAGAGGACCGCTGAACTCTACCAGTACTCCTGAGGCAAGCTCTACTTCCGCCTCAGCTATATCGAAGGGGGGCCGTCCCGTGCTAACGTAACTGGTGATCAAAAGGGTGATCAACGCTGAGGACAATCCAACTATCCCAAAGAAGCTTAATGATACGTTGTTCACGATGTACGATATGACTCCCACTGATAAAATCATTGTGAACTCATTGATCAACGACAATATAACCTCCCTGTATCCGCCGACTTGGGAAAAGGGGTTTGGAACAAGAAGGGGTGTTATGATGTTCGAGGCTTGTGCGACAATGAATAAGGCTACACCAGTGAAGAAGATTGTGAAATCCGCTCTAATCATTATAAAATAGTTAAGAAATACTAGTGCCGTTGCCTGAAGCAATATGGTATTGATAATGGTGTAGAGCGCCAGAGATGAACCTGGGAAGGGCTTCACTTCTTTTCCAAGTAGTTTAAGTAAATCGTACAGCGTTTGCGTTAGAGGCGGGCCTACACGGCTTTGCACTATTGCTTTCAGCTTTCTCTCCCACCCATCCAGCATGATCGGGAGGATTAGCAAGGTAATCGACATGATTGCGAGTGCAACGTATTCTATCATTCTTCCACCTCAGCCCGAGTATATCACCAACCAAACTATGAGCATTGCGATCAATCCAAACCATAGCGATGCAATTATCATCGACTCGATCATAGTTATTTGAAGCTTGTTCAGCGCGTTCGACATCTTGTTCACTACGTATCCTAGTTTCAAGAAGAAAGCATCACCGAGGGTTATCGAGGACTGAACAGCTCTCTGAATGATTGCGAATCTCGAGGATTTTCTCTTCCCAAGCGTTTTCTCCAGTAGTTTTTCAAACCATCTCATCGCGCTTGCCTTCGCTGAGCTCATGCTTCAACCCCCGACAACCAGCTCTTCTCCTCCTCTCTTCCTCTTTTAAGATTCCTGATACATATGTATATGGTTAACGGAGCTGTAAAACCAGTGATCACCAGTAAGAGGTAGCTCCAGAACTCAGGTAATAGCAAGGGTATCAGGATAAACGAGAGGATTATCGAAAATATAGCTAGGAAGTAGTCTCCGACTAGCTCTGGCTTATTCAAGTTCTCAGGCGGGATCTTCAATGGTGGTTTTATTGAAGACGTGTATGCTGCTATGAACTTGCTCGTGTAAATCACCGTCAGGACTGTCGACAATCCTATGATGACTAGTACTGGGAGAGTTAAAAGGCTACCCGATAATACGAGAGAGAGCGAGATGAAAATTAGGGAGAATTTAACAATGAATCCGGGTGTCGGTGGCAGTCCCGCGAGGTTGAGGAATGATATAAAAGCGATGTTTAAAGCGTTTGGCGAGACAAGCCCGAGATAGCCTAGCTTGTAAAGCTCATGAGTATTGGCTAACTGCTCCATTAAAGAAATGTTCACGAATCCGAGCGATTTAGCAACTCCGTGATAAACTACGTAGACTATTATTAAAGCTTGAATCAGTGGATTCTGGGTTAATCCGTATAGCGCGAACAGGATAGTGACCAGGCCCATGTGGCCTAAAGAGCTGTAAACGATCACTCTCTTAACATCTGTTTGGACAGTGGTCATTAAGTAACCATACACGGATGTCACGATTCCCTGAACCATAATTACGTATGGAATTAGTGGATGTAGGTTGAATATCGTGGTTACGATCAAAAGTGAAAACGCGCCCATTTTCAAAAGCAACCCACTTATAACAGAGGAGCCGGGGGATGGTGAATAGTAGTGTGCTGTCGGTAGCCATGAGTGGAGTGGAAACTGCCCTAGCTTCGTCAAGAAACCTATAACTAATATTAGGGATTCGAGGAGTCCAGTGCCAACACTGCCTGCGGGGAGCTGGCTCAATGGGATGAGTAGAGAATCTAAGAGCCCTAGCTTCTGTGATAGAAGAACCCATATTGAAAGCACGGATATGTCTCCAGGGGTCGCACAGAACACTAGGTATTTAATAACTACAGGGTAGTTCTCATAACCCCTCTCCATTAGAATGAGAAGAACAGAGACCATTTCAAGAATGATCCAGAGCGTGATAACTTCCAACAGGGTTTCAGCTGCGAATAATAGAATTATTAGGGACAGCATTGTATCCATCACTAGTTGCTGGTACATTACCTTTCCATATATTACTCTGTAATATCCCTCAGTGTGTAAGGTTAATCCCATTGCTACTATTGTTGCCATGATCATAAAGTATGGTTGGAACCAAAGGAGTTGTAGAAAGCCTAGGAGATAAACCAGGCTCGGCGTGAGAAAAGCTATAATCCTTAATGCTTTGGAGAGCCTGGGACGTGTGTCGACGGTTAATGCCCCGAGTGCGGAGAGTAAGATGACGACCCCAATGTATGCTTTAACCAGCATGTTCACGCGGCTTCACCCCTCTTATCGCTGTGTAGAATAATAGGGAAACTAACACGGGAATGAGCATGGTGAAAAACGTGATTAAAACAATCGTTGTGAACTCAGTTACCATTACGAGTAGATTGAATAGTATGTTTAGTGAGCCGAGGGCCAGCACGTAGGCTTGCGTCCTGTGATTAACCATTTTGACTGGTTGCAGGACGCTCCTGCTCTTTCTAAGGTAGATCTTGAAATACGTAATACTGATTGCTATGGTCACAGCGATGTAGAGGGCTATTCCCAGAATAATGATAGTTTTCAAAGAGTCTAATCCTTCGTAGAGTGTGGCGTAGATGCTGAGGAGCTTTGAAGTAAACCCAATGGAACCGGGGAGGCCAAGCATCGTGAAAACAGCCATCAGCCCTCCCAAGGACGAGATCGGCAGGTGTGTTGAAACATCATGTAATCCGTGAATATACCTCGTTCCATAGGAATACTCGATGAGCCCGGTTTCAGCGAATAGAGTGGTCTTGTAAGCAGTGTGCATTATTATTGATGATGTCAAGGCGAGGAGCGAAATACTGCTGGGATAGGAGATGTATAGTGCAAAGACCAGGCTTATGAAGCCGTTAGTAGATATTGTCGCGTATGCAAGCATTCTCTTACCATCTCTCTGGTTGATTGATTGAATGCCGCCATATATGATAGAGGTGATACCTGCTATAACGAGGAAGGCAGTTATTACTGGAAGATACTCTCCGAAATCCACGAGCTCCTTTAGCCTGTATAGCCCCAGGAATCCTAGTAGAGTCATAACCCCGCTTAGCAATGCAGATGCGGGGGATGGTGCTGCAGTGTGCGCGCTCGGCAGCCAGAAGTGAAGAGGAATTATCGCGGCTTTCGTAATGAAGCCTGCAAGCAGTAACGGTATCAAGTACGGTTGAACCGGCATCCCAGCACTTGCGAGAACGGGGAAAGGTGTTAGAAGGTTTTCAAACCTTATGGAACCAGCTACTAAGAGCACTGAAGTTATTATCAGCGTGAACACGGTTACCTCGAAAGTCAGCGTCGAGGTGAAGATGAAACCTCTTGAAGACGTTAAAGAACCCTCGTAGGAGTGTTCTTCCCCCTCCTTTATAAGCGCGAAGGCGAGTATTTCCGAGAGCGTCCAGAAAGAGGCCAGAAGGATCACGTTGTAAGATGTGAAAGTTAAGAACAGAGACACAACGAGAAGGTCGAGAAGGATGTTTGCAGACTTCGAATAGTTGTTTAATCTGAAGTACTCCGCACCGTAGAGAGAGATGAGTGATCCCAATACGATTGTGGTTAAAGCTAGTAAACACCCGAAAAGATCGGTCTCCCCCGCGATGAGTGAAGAATAAGCTCCGATGGACAATAAGACTGCAGAGGAGACCTTGAGTAAGAGCATACCTGGTAAACCGGTTTCCCTCTTTATGCCCGGGTAAACGAATAGTAATGCGCCTGATATGTAAAAAACAAATGGTGCTATCGACAACATACGCTTATCCCCTGCTTACATCAGGGATTCATACCTTGCCTTGGCCCATGATTCTGCCGTCTTTTTCTTTGCTATATCGAAAACTCCGGGCTCGGGAGAGTAAATTATCGCGCCAGTTGGGCATAAGGAGCTACATCCGGGCTCGAGACCCTTCTTCCTCTGGTCGGAGCACAGGTCGCACTTAGTCGATATCTTCATTGACTTGTCGAGCTCGGGGATACCGAACGGGCACGCGTACAAGCACGCCATGCATCCTATGCATTTACTTGCCACAACGTATACTGCCCCCTCCTTATCCCTAGTCATTGCTCCGGTTGGACAAACATCAATACAGGGGGCCTTAGCGCAGTGGAGACACGAGACAGGCACTTCAAGCCCTATCGACGTTCTATAGACTTTAATGTAGGGGTGTCCCTCGTGAATGAAACCGCATGCTGCTTCGCATGCCCCGCATCCAATGCAGGTTCCGATATCTATGATCCTGAGGTATCTCGATGCGACCGGGTTGGATGACTCACCGCTCACGGGCTTCACCTCGCGAGGGGTTGTTTTAGAAGCTTGGCTTGGATCCACGCGTTCATGTATTTCGCAGCGTATAATCCGCTTGAAATGGCTTTGCCGACCTTAGTAGGCCCGTTGACCACGTCTCCTGCAGCGAATACTTTGGGGTTCCCCGTCTGGAGTTTATCGTTAACGATTATGGTGTTGTTTCTGGAGAGTTTTATTCCGAGTTTCGCCATGTATTCTTCAACGGATGCCAATGGTGGTGTGGCTGTTTCACCTGTGGCAAAGACTATCGTGTCTGCTTCGATCAGGAATTCCGAGCCCTCTATGGGGACGGGCTGTGGTCGGCCTGTCTCGTCCAGCGGCCCTAACTTCATTTTCTGCATCTTAATCGCCTTGGCTCCACCGTTCTCCACAATTATCTCCACAGGTGAAACCAGCTCCATGAATTCAACACCCATCCTCTGAATCCTCTCTATCTCGAAAATGCCGGCCGGCGCCTCGTTAATGGTTCTTCTGTAGAGGAGGTATGATTCGGCGCCCTCTCTCAGGGCTTGTTCCGCAGCGTCTATGGCACTGTATCCTCCACCTATTACTACCACCTTATTGCCTGCGTGAGGTTTTCTCTCAAGTAATTTTAACTCGTAGAGCCTGAACTTGTATACGTATTCAAGCGCTGAAACAACTCCTTTAGCGTTTGCCCCAGGCAACTTCGGTATTTTAGAAACCCATGTACCCGTCGTTATCAAGACTAAATCGTAATTGTTCACTATTTCTTCAAGACCTACCTTCTTTTCAACGAACTCGTCGCCCTCTTCGTGATGCTTCGCCTCTCCGGAGAAGACTTTTGTTCTGAGTTCAAACTTAACCCCGTATTTTTCCTCGAGCTCCTTGGTTCCAAGAATGACTCTGTGCCTAGGTATCCTCCATGGAGGGATAGCGAATAGCATCAATCCTCCAGGGTATGGTTGCTTATCATATATTGTGATCTCATAGCCCTGGCAAGCTAAGTATCCTGCCGCGGCTAAGCCGGCTGGACCAGCTCCTATAATGCCGACTTTCAAATTATTCGAAGCCGGTTTATCCTTGCACGTGAAAGCAAACTTGAGGTAATCAGCCAAGCCTCCTCACTCATCTCTTGCTATTGAGGTATGCCTTTATAATTCTTATGTATTTTTACTTATTCTATATACTTAAACACATAAATCCCCATCAAATATATATTCCACTTTACAGCCACCCGTATCTATACATAAATATCATTAGGGTTTATTAGCAAAGTCTTATGTAGTTTTACACGAGGAGATTCGTAAGGGTTCAGTAATGAGCGAGGTTAAGATAATTTTCTTCGACGTGGACGGAACAATCACGGAGGACAGGAACACGTATCTTTTAGACCTAGAGCTGGTTAAATACTTGAGGAAACTAGCGGAGAGAGGAACATACTTGAGCATTATATCAAGCAATGCCGTCCCCGTTGTTATTGGATTGGCTCGGTACCTCGGGTTGAACGGCCCGGTCGCAGGAGAGTCCGGCTCTATTCTCTACTATGATGAATGGGGGCTCGTCGGCCTGGCCCGTGGTTCATCGCACCACGCTTACCTTGAAGTCCTGAGAAGGTTTTCAGACTACGTTGACGACTCGTGGCAGAATCAATTCAGGAAGTACGAGTATGCTTTGAAGGTTAAGAAGGGATTGAATGGCTGGCACGTTTTCAGGATGATTAAGGAATACGTGGAAGCTAAGTATGGGGACGTTGAAGTAGGCTACAGCGGATATGCTATCCACCTAGTTCCAAAGGGCGTTAACAAGGGTGTTGCGGTGAAATACATACTTGATAGATTGAATATAGATCCATCCCAGGCCGCGGGAGTAGGAGACAGCATCATGGATGTTGAAATCATGAGGCAAGTGGGATATAGTGTTGCAGTCGGCAACGCTGACGAGGAGCTGAAAAGAGCATGCAGTATAATCTTGAAATCTCCCAGCGGGAGAGGAGTTTTAGAATTCGTGAAAATGATTTTGGAAGGGGGATTCTAGCTGAAGAGACTAATATTGTTTGACTTAGACGGCACTCTTGTGGATAGCGAGGAATTCATAGTCTGGACGTTCGTTGAGGCCGGCAGGATTGTGGGGGCTAGAGTCGACCCCCGCAGAGTGAGTGAGATGATAGGCTACCCGCTTGACACGGTGTTAGAGAAGGTCCTAGATGCTAGTAATGTTGACCTGGAGAGGTTCAAGAGCGTTAGGAAGAGGATTATCGAGGAGAACTGGAGGAAAATGATTAGAGTGTTTCCAGAAGTCCATGATACTTTAGAGTACTTGGAGAGGAAAGGATACGTCCTAGGAGTTGCATCATCAAGCATTACCCCCAGGATTAGAATGTTCCTCGAATACTTTGGCTTGACGAGCTTCTTCAAGGTTATCTCTGGCGTTGAGGAAGGCGTTAAGGGGAAGCCGGAGCCAGACGTGATTCTGAAGGCGTTAAGCGAGCTGAAACTCCCGGCCTCTCAGGCAGTCTACGTTGGGGATAGGTTCGTCGACTGTGTCGCATCCTCCAGGGCTGGGGTAGACTTTATTCTCGTGGACAGGAATGGGAGTTATGATGGAGGCTGGTCCTGCACACCATTTTACGTTGTCAAAACCCTAGGGGATTTGACCAAGCTATTGTAGGCTCGTAAATACCCTCGCAGAATCCTATTTTAGGATGAATTACCATAAGATAGAAACGCCCGCGGCAACCCGGCGGCGGCATGGTTGTGACGCCGGGCGTAGCCCGGTGAGTGATTAACCGGCCTCCTGCCGCGGGTACATGCGCACTACAACACTGAATATTCAATGAATGTTTCAATGATCAAGAGGGGTAAAGTATATAAATCCCCCTTGCTAGATATGTTTCTAGACGCTTACTCTGGAATATGGAGACCCGAGCCACCCGGGGGCGCTTACCCTCGGGAAGCTCAGGTCTGACGAGGGGTGTACAGGCTCATCCGCGCATCACGCGCGGAAACTCTCCCACCGTTCCGAGCGGCCGTAACTCCGGTTGATCCTGCCGGACCCGACCGCTATCGGGGTGGGGCTAAGCCATGGGAGTCGCACGCTCCGCCGCCGCGGGGCGTGGCGCACGGCTGAGTAGCACGTGGCTAACCTACCCTCGGGAGGGGGATAACACCGGGAAACTGGTGCTAATCCCCCATAGGGGAAGGCGCCTGGAAGGGTCCTTCCCCGAAAGGGTTTGGCAGGGGTTATCGCTGCCAAGCCGCCCGAGGATGGGGCTACGGCCCATCAGGTAGTTGGCGGGGTAATGGCCCGCCAAGCCGATAACGGGTGGGGGCCGTGAGAGCGGGAGCCCCCAGATGGGCACTGAGACAAGGGCCCAGGCCCTAAGGGGCGCACCAGGCGCGAAACCTCCGCAATGCGGGCAACCGTGACGGGGCCACCCCGAGTGCCCCCTTTCCGGGGGCTTTTCCCCGCTGTAGGTAGGCGGGGGAATAAGCGGGGGGCAAGTCTGGTGTCAGCCGCCGCGGTAATACCAGCCCCGCGAGTGGTCGGGACGGTTATTGGGCCTAAAGCGCCCGTAGCCGGCCTGGTAAGTCCCCTCCTAAATCCCCGGGCTCAACCCGGGGACTGGGGGGGATACTACCGGGCTAGGGGGCGGGAGAGGCCGAGGGTACTCCCGGGGTAGGGGCGAAATCCTATAATCCCGGGAGGACCACCAGTGGCGAAGGCGCTCGGCTGGAACGCGCCCGACGGTGAGGGGCGAAAGCCGGGGGAGCAAACCGGATTAGATACCCGGGTAGTCCCGGCTGTAAACGATGCGGGCTAGGTGTTGGGTGGGCTTAGAGCCCACCCAGTGCCGCAGGGAAGCCGTTAAGCCCGCCGCCTGGGGAGTACGGCCGCAAGGCTGAAACTTAAAGGAATTGGCGGGGGAGCACCACAAGGGGTGGAGCCTGCGGTTCAATTGGAGTCAACGCCGGGAATCTCACCGGGGGCGACAGCAGGATGACGGCCAGGCTAATGACCTTGCCTGACGCGCTGAGAGGAGGTGCATGGCCGTCGCCAGCTCGTGCCGTGAGGTGTCCGGTTAAGTCCGGCAACGAGCGAGACCCCTGCCCCCAGTTGCGACCTAGAGCTACGGCTCTAGGGCACACTGGGGGGACTGCCGCCGTTTAAGGCGGAGGAAGGAGGGGGCCACGGCAGGTCAGCATGCCCCGAATCCCCCGGGCTACACGCGGGCTACAATGGCGGGGACAGCGGGTTCCGACCCCGAAAGGGGGAGGCAATCCCTCAAACCCCGCCGCAGTTGGGATCGAGGGCTGCAACTCGCCCTCGTGAACGCGGAATCCCTAGTAACCGCGCGTCAACATCGCGCGGTGAATACGTCCCTGCTCCTTGCACACACCGCCCGTCGCTCCACCCGAGGGGAGAGGGAGTGAGGCCTGGCCGCGTTGGTCGGGTCGAACTCCCTCTTCCTGAGGGGGGAGAAGTCGTAACAAGGTAGCCGTAGGGGAACCTGCGGCTGGATCACCTCCTGCCAATTAGGCCGAACGGTGGGAGAGCCGCTCAGAGCGATGCGTGGATGAGCCTGTACACTCCTCCATTATTATGCAACACGGGTGTAATGCCCGTGTGAAGGCGCTAACCCCTGTTCCACAAGGGGTGATGGGCGCTGTGGGGGCTGGTACATTCAGGGGTACCAGTCGAATTCATGGGATCCTGCTCCTCGTCCCTGGGGCTGCGGCGAGGACGCCGCCCGGTGGATGGCTCGGCTCGGGCGCCGAGGAAGGCCGTGGCAAGCTGCGATAAGCCCGGGGTAGGCGCATGCAGCCGTCGAACCCGGGATCGCCGAATGGGACTTCCCGCCACGGGTTTAATCCGTGGCGCCTGGTCACCTGGGCGGGAACCCCCCGAACGGAAACATCTTAGTAGGGGGAGGAGAAGAAATCAAACGAGATCCCCCGAGTAGGGGCGACCGAAAGGGGGACAGCCCAGACCAAATCTCCACGGGAAGACCGTGGAGAGATGTGGGGTTACGGGTTCCCGGGCTGGGGGTAAACCCCAGGGAGCCGACCCATGGTAGTCGAAGTGGCCTGGAATGGCCCACCGTAGAGGGTGACAGTCCCGTAGACTAAACCATGGGGGCTCCTGCCCGGGAACCAGAGTACCACGGCTTGGTTTTGCCGTGGGAAGTTGGGGGTCACCGACCTCCAAGGCTAAATACGTCCCGAGACCGATAGCGAACTAAGTACCGTGAGGGAAAGCTGAAAAGAACCCCGAAAGGGGTGTGAAAAGAGCCTGAAACCGGGCGGTTACATACGGCGCGGCCCTTAAGAAGTGAAACCCGTCGAAGGAAACCGGGGTGACTCGGGAGTACGAGACGGGTTGATCGGGGTCGCGCCGTCCGTCTTGAAACACGGGCCGGGGAGTCCACGGTAGTGGCGAGCTTAAGGGGGTCAAAGCCCCGTAGGCGTAGGGAAACCGACAAGCCCGCAGCCGCGTTCAGCGGCGAGGGGCGGGGTCCCAAAGGGCCTGGAGTCACTGCCGTGGAACCAGAAACCGGGCGATCTAGGCGGGGGCAGGGCGAAGCCGGGGGAAACCCCGGTGGAGGCCCGAAAGGGTTCTGACGTGCAATTCGTTCCCATGACCCCCGTCTAGGGGCAAAAGACCAATCTAGCCCGGTGATAGCTGGTTCCCGCCGAAGTGGGTCTCAGCCCAGCCCCGCCTGAGGTTGGCCACGGGGTAGAGCTACGGATCGGGGGTGCGGAAGCCGAAAGGCTTCGGCCCCCGGTCCAACTCCGAACCTGTGGCCACCGTAGAAGGCGGGAGTGGGGTTCCCCGGCGTAAGGCTGGGGGCCGAGGGGGGAACAACCCAGACCGAGGTTAAGGCCCCTAAGTGCCGGCTAAGTGCCAATCGAAGGGCGTCCCGCGACTTAGACAGCGGGGAGGTGGGCCTAACAGCAGCCATCCTTTAAAGAGTGCGTAACAGCTCACCCGCCGAGTCGCGGGGCCCCGAAGATTGGTCGGGGCTCAAGCCGGCCGCCGAGACCTCGGGGCACGGCTCCGATGGAGCCGTGATCCGGTAGGCGGGCGCCGGGTTGGGGCAGAAGCCGGGCCGTGAGGTCCGGTGGACCCGATCCGGGTGCAGATCCCGGCGGCAGTAACAGCGAAGAGGGGTGAAAATCCCCTCCGCCGGAAAGGGCAAGGGTTCCTCGGCAACGGTCGTCGGCCGAGGGTTAGCCGGTCCTAACCCGGGCCGTAACACGGACCCGGGGAATGGGAAACGGGTTAATACTCCCGTGCCGCGGGGATAGGTGCGGCAACGCAAGCCCCACCTCTGACGCCTCCGGATAGGTGGACTGGGGGCGCTCGTATGAGCGCGACCCAGCTAACCGGTGAAGGCCCCGGAGAACCGTAATGGTGAGAAGGGGCTGAAGCCGGGAATGGGGCTCCGTTAGGAGCCTTCCACCGACTCCGGGGGCCCTTGAAAAGGGGGTGGGGAACGATTCCCCGCGCCCGTACCGAGAACCGACACAGGTGCCCCTGGGTGAGAAGCCCAAGGCGTCTGGGGGATAACCCGGGTCAGGGAACTCGGCAAATTGGCCCCGTAACTTCGGGAGAAGGGGTGCCTGCGGTTTTGGGGGATAACCCTGGGACCGCAGGTCGCAGTGCCTAGGGGGGCCTGACTGTTTAATAAAAACATAGGTCCCCGCAAGCCCGAAAGGGTTTGTACGGGGGCTGAATCCTGGCCACTGGCGGTCCGTGAAACCGGGGTGCAACCCGGCGAAGCGCCGCTGAAGGCCGGGAGTAACTCTGACTCTCTTAAGGTAGCCAAATGCCTTGCCGGGTAAGTTCCGGCGCGCATGAATGGATCAACGAGGTCCCCACTGTCCTGACCCGGGGCCCCGTGAAGACACGGAGCCGGTGCACAGTCCGGCAACCCCCCGCAGGGCGATAAGTCCCCGTGGAGCTTTACCGCAGCCTGGCGCTGGCCCCTGGGTTACGGTACGTAGCGTAGGTGGGAGCCCGTGATGCTGTGCCTCCGGGCACAGCGGAGGCGGCAATGAAACACCACCTATCGTAACTCGGGGGCCTAACCCTCGGGCAGCCGAGGGGACAACGCTAGGTGGGCGGTTCGGCTGGGGCGGCACTCCCGCGAAAAGATAACACGGGAGCCCAAAGGTCGGCTCAGGCGGGTCAGAGCTCCGCCGTAGAGTGCAAGGGCAAAAGCCGGCCTGACCGGACCCTTGAACACAAGGGGTCCGGACGGGAAACCGAGGCCTAGCGAACGCTCGTGCCCCCCTCGGTGGGGGCCGGGCATGACAGAAAAGTTACCCCGGGGATAACAGAGTCGTCGCGGGCGAGAGCTCCCATCGACCCCGCGGTTTGCTACATCGATGTCGGCTCTTCCCATCCTGGGAGTGCAGCAGCTCCCAAGGGTGGGGCTGCTCGCCCATTAAAGGGGAACGTGAGCTGGGTTTAGACCGTCGTGAGACAGGTCGGACTCTACCCGCGGGGGGTGCGGGCCGCCTGAGGGGAAGCTGCCCTCAGTACGAGAGGAACGGGGCGGCGCGGCCTCTGGTTTACCGGTTGTCCTGGCGGGCAAAGCCGGGCAGCCACGCCGCAAGGGGTAACCGCTGAAAGCATCTAAGCGGGAACCCCTCCCCGAAAAGAGGCGGCCAGTCGCTGCGGCTTTGCCGCGGCGGCACGGGCTCCCGTAGAAGACGGGGTTGATGGGGCGGGGGTGTAAGCCCCAAGGGGTTATCCCCGAGGGGTTCAGCCCGCCGCTCCCAATCGCCCGACGCCGCAGTATCTCACTCAGGGGACGAGCCGGGTGTAAGCTTATCTACGACCCGGGGTAGAGCGGGATCCCATGAATTCGAGTATAAACTCTGAATGCACCAGCCCCCACAGCGCTCGCTCTCCTGTGGAAACACTTCTGTTGAGCATAAACTTGATTGTTCAGATGTTATATTCTATCAGGAAGGGTAACGGTCCTCATCCCCTAGCAGGGTTAGATTACCGTCGTTTCATCACTGAATGATTCCTATCTTTAACCACTCCTTAATAGTTTCTACTTAAGCTTCTTTATTACTATGGACCATGATATTTGATTTTATGATTCAACTTTGAATAGGTTGGGGCTTAAAGGGAACCCCTATGAACACGAGCTATTTAAAGATGATCAGGCCGTTGAACTCCTTTATGAGTGGGATAGGCGTAGTATTCTCGATTCTTGCATACTCTTCATACAGTATTGACTACGGGAAAGCCTTGCTAATGCTTGCTGGCTTCACCACGGGCTTCACTGCGACAGCTGCCAGCATGCTGGTTAACGACATCGTCGATGTCGAGGTCGACAGGGTTAACAAGCCGTGGAAACCTCTTCCAAGCGGGAAGGCGAAGGTTGGGACAACGTGGGCGTTAACTATGATCTTAGCCTCCGCAGCGGTCTTAGTCAACGTGGCCGTGGGTTGGAGTCTTGTTGCAGTAACTCTCATCTACTTGTCCATAGGAGTGCTCTACAACTTTATGCGGAAGTATTGGTGGAGCCAGTTCATGGTGTCAGCTTCAACCACTGGACCAATTGTGTATGGCTATGTGGCTTCGGGACTCCCAGAGGACTCTATAGTGTTCACAACGCTCTTTGCATTAACGATCTTCACGGTCAACACGGGACGCGAAGTGTTGAAAGCTGTACAGGACATGGAGGGAGACAAGTCTATGGGTTACAACACCATACCCTTGAGAATCGGGGTTCAACCATCCCTGGTGATACTCAAAGCAGCTGGTTTACTCGGACCCTTACTCGGTGTCACGGCTGGACTCATAGGCGGGGCAAGCCTTGCTTACATAACCCTAATCTCGCTCGCCGGCTATTTCTACGCGAGGAGCCTTTTCAAAGCATGTGGAAAGCCTGGTGACAAGCAGGTCCTAGAAAGCTCGAGAAGAAACACTTTGAAAGCAATGATGCTCGGCCTCTTGGCCTTCTGGGTCAGCAGGATCGGCCCTGCCATTTCTTTGTGACTATGGAATAGATTTTCGGAGCAGAAACCATGATAAACCCGAGAAGGAAGAAACCCGTTAAGACTCCATAAGGTATGGATGATGATAAAGAATAAACTATCATAGCGACTACGGCGGTCGAGACCCCGATGAACACTCTGTCCCGCGTCCTGAACCCTCTCAGAAGGGTCTCCACCGAGTCAATCCTCTTATGGTTGAACGCTAGGGAGAGAGATAATCCTAGAAGAGCCTGACTCGCCAAGACCTCGCTCCCCCTCATTAAGTTCACAATATTCAATGCAGAGGCAACGGTGAGAGTAACAAGCCTATATCGTGAAGCCTTGCTTGGGGAATTCAAGGCGGGTAATATTCCGCATGCTAGACCAAAGATCACTCCCCCGGCGACATCCAGTGGATAATGTACTCCGAGATAAATCCTGCTGAGAGATACTCCAGTCACAATAATCAACGAGGAGATTGTTAAACCCATGGTTTTCTTTTGAAATACTATTGAACTCCAAAAGGATGTGGAGACTTGGGAGTGGCCGCTTGGGAACCCGGGTCCGGAAGCCTCTCCTCTCCAAAGCTCCTGGGGGGGTCTGGGTAGGTTGAAGGCGTATTTCAGGAAAATGTTCAGCGAGCCTGAAAGCAAGACAGCTACTGCAACGTTGACTCCAGTATTTCTCTCCATCAAATAGAACAGTATGATTCCCGCTGTAAGATAGAACTTTTCATCCCCTAGAAGACTCCATAGGATCCATGCTCTAACGTCGTCGGTTAAGATGGTTATGATCAAGAATCCCAGGAGAAAACCGTTGAGGACCAAGAGTAGCTTCTCAAGCGAGATGTCCTGCTTCAACAAGGATCCCGGGTTAATCTTTGAAGATCGATTCTGCCTCATTCTTATATTCTTGTATGTACAGGGTTCTCAACGGGTCTAATCCCCTGATTCTCGCGAGTTTGCAACTAGACAATCCCAGCAATAGTGATCCATACATCAGCTTCTCCAACAGGTTCCCGCCCTCCAAACTCAGTCTGTAAAACTTGCTTGTTATTCTCGAATAGATTCTCTCCATGAAGTTGACGAGACTGACCCCCACCTTGTCATCCGGATCTACTATTTCAAGTATGCTGAAGTCCTTCAGGAATGGGCTCTCATATCCTACGATGTCATTGTGCATCCATTCAGGGGATACATCAATTTTGACGGGGATCTTAGCGTTCTCGTTAAACTCGTTCTTGCCTCTTAGAGCAAGGGCTTCCAGGGGTGTATGAGTCGATATTACTAGTAATCCTCCAGCATTATGGATCCACTCTGCGATTAACCCTGCCTCGGCGAGGGCTTTTCCTACTGTTTTCTCAAGGAAGATTATGCTGTTTTCAACCATTCCTGGCGGCGTCCGAAATAAGCCATTGTCTATTAAAATTCTGAGAATCCCGTAAAGCATTGATGGGAGGGATGCTCTCGGGGCAAGCCCCTTTGGCAGTTGAACATGAGGTATCCCTTGCTCGAGGGACTTCTCCTTTAATAAGCCCCCGCTCGACACGGTGGTCATCGGTATCTTTCTCCTCAACCCTGTCTCAAATAATCGAAGGGTTTCAAGAGTATTGCCACTATAGCTGACGACCAACAACAAGTCATCGGTGGAGACGAAGTGTGGAAGAACGTGGTTTTTAATAATTATCACGGGCGTCGATGAGTAAAGTGTTGCAAGCGTCGCTAAAACGTCTCCAACGATCCCGCTACCTCCCATGCCCGCTACTACTACGCTCCTGAAAACCCTATCAAATCTCAAACCGTGGTCTTTTTCAAACGCATTTCTAGCCTGCCTAGCCCACTCTAGATACATTTCTTCCATCAAGTCACCAGTTATGATTAAAGAAGCCACGGGAATAAATATTACTTAGTGAATTAGATGAACCCGTTAATAGAGGATTTAACCACGGGATGGAAAATAATTCAGACACACTACATGAATCTTGTTGCGAAGCTCATCTACCATGTGGCTAGAGCCTCCTCAGATCCACTGGTGTTAATCGATGAGAAGAATATAATTCTCCCAGCGTTACAACGGAGTGGTTTAGAGCCCGGTAAATTGACTACAGAATTGTCCCCTACTTCGAGAAGACTCGTAATAGTTGAGCCCTCCAGGCTTCCCCTTTTCAATGGGTATTTGGAAAACGTTATCGTCTTCACTACACCTATTTCCAGGCTAAGATTTCCAAGGATTTTCGAAAGAGCAATCATATCTAAAGCTGAAAACGACTACATATACTTCAACAAGAGAAAATTGTTGAAGATACGTTTTAGAATACTCGACGATGACCTAGTGATCATAGACAAACCATATGGTACGGTTGGAAAAGCATACGAGCTATTGAAAGATTCTATGATGACTTACGGTGATTTAAGCCTCAGGGATGCAATGTTCATACTGACTAACGAGTTAAAAATCGATAAAACAGATGCCCGCCGAATCCTGGACCAATTGGTGAGGAGGAAGTACGTTAAGATAGTTAAGGGGAAGATAAATCTTCTCTGAATCACTGAGAGCCCAACGTTTCATCGAAGTAGATTTTAACCACTCCAAGCTTCTTGTAGACTACGTTAACATATTCATCTATCGTTGTCCGCTGGACTCCAAGCCTCTCTGCCCGCGAAATCACGATATTCTCTACGACGGCGTATCTCTGATATTTTTCATTAAGCTCCCTCCACGGTATACCGCTGAGAGCCTTTGCAACAACATTATCAAGCGGTAGCTCGCCCTTCATTATTAGGAGGGCTATGATCGGGTATCCAACGTAACCTTTGTAAATGGTTCCGTTATCATTGCTGAAAACCCTAAACGCATCTATCCCTTCCTTCATAATCACTACCTTGTATTCTTTCTCCCCAGTGCTAGACTTGACCAGGGCTTTATTATCACCTATCAGTTTGATTCTCCCGTCGCCGATTGCCCCAATGGCCTCTAGGACCTTGATCCTAGGAGGCTTCGAGAGGAGTTTCAGGCTCAAACTACCTCCACCTAAACCTTTCTAATAATCAGAGGTTTGTACGATATGATTCTCCCTTTTCCCCCGACTTGCTGCCCAATTCCCAGCCTAAGGGCTTCGCTGTAAGACTTCTCATCCAGGATTATGTAGAACTCTCCAGAGTAGTCCCCGGCTCTTCCATTCACGAGGAGGCAGGGTTCTTCGATCCCATCGGGTTGTTCGATCCCTACGACAACCCCCTCGAAATGAACATCAGAATCCAAGACTCTCCTCCTATATAGAATTATTGATGAGGAGCTAATAAAAGTAAATGAAACAGTAATATACCAAGACAACATAATATATATTTATGGTGGTATTAATTGAGCGAGCCCAGCCTTTCGAAACCATTGATAAGGGAACTTAACACAGGGATCGTCATATCCGGAGGCTACGCCACAAAAGTGAGGCGAACACTTTTCGCTCAATTAAGAAACGAAATAAAGAATGATAAAAATCTCGCAAGGGAAGCCGCCAGGGCTTCAGCAGAGCTAAATAGGGTTATTTATCACGTGCTTGTTGAATCATTGCGTACCGATAAGGGGGATGCTGTTAGAATAAGAGTGAAGTACAGGATCGATGAACCCTCTAAGAGAATAGTATTCGACTACAACACACTAAAATTGGAGGTTTTCAAGAGGATTCCAGATGAACAAGTTTCAGCAACCGTTGAGAAAGTCTTGAAGGAGAAGCTTGAGGAAGTTATAAAACAGTATTCAGTTCTACCTGTTGCTGAAAGGGTTGAAGAAGCGATTAAACCCGAGGAGGCACAGGTTGTTCAACAATCCCTAGAGATTGTTTCTGGAGCAGACTTGTTGAAAAATGTGAAATCTATATATCTGCTCGGGGAAACAGCCCTTGACGGACTACTATTCAAGATGGTAGACCACAAGGATCAAACTATAGGCATGGTAACTCTGGAACCCAGTGAAAGAGGAGTCGTAATAGATGCTATAATCATAATGGATGGAAGAGGATATAGGTTTTTGAAATCATCTGAGAAGGGGAAAGAAGTATTGGCTGAAAACACGGATATCATTTTGCAGGAGCTTGCCTCGACTAAGCCCGTCGAATTAGGCTCTGAGGAGGCTAATAACCTTATTCAGGAAAAAATCTCTCTAATGGTCTAAGATTGATTCGCAACGAGCTCGTTAAGTTCATCCAAGAATTTTTTAAACAAATTTCTTCTCACTCTTGCCCCGGCGGCATGCGGGTGGCCTCCCCCATGAATGTCTAGCCGCTTGCTCAATTCTCTTAGCAATTTATTTAGGTCAACGCCCGCCCTACTTCTCAGGCTTAATACGTATAATTCTCCGCGGGTTTCAGCCGCTAATCCTATAGGGGTTTCACCGTACACCATTGAGTAGTTTGCCGCCCTCCCTAAACTCCCCTTGGGGTCGACAATGAGCGAGATTTTTCCATATGTTTTGACGTTGGATTTAACCCACAGTCTAAGTTCTTCGTCAGCTAGTGCTTGAGATAAAGCCTTAGTAACCAATTCGGTCAGGGTGCTTGGAAGCTTATTATCGCTCAGATGGGCAAGAACTCTCCTCTTGAAATCATGATCTCTTCGAGAACCCTCTAACCCTTGCGTCACGATGCCGGCTTCAAGATAAATGCTCCTTTTATCCCATCTGAGCAGTTCTACTCTAACCCATTCCGTCTCGTCGAGGTAGTCACTTATGGCTCCCATTAAGGCCACTCTTCCATAGTCGGGGTTGAGCCCTCTCTCGTGAAAATACCTATAGGATAACTCCGATGCCGAGCAACAGGTATTGTGTACGATTTCAACGTTTTCTCCATTTAATATGAAATCCTCGGGCATCGGATGATGATCTATGTAAATGATCCTCCCGTCTTTACCCCTGTCTTCAAGGAGATCGGCGAGTCTCGATTTGTTTAATTCATCGACGGCGATGTCTAGGATTACAATGTTGTCGCCTTTTTTAGTGAAGGAGGCTAAATCTTCAACCAATCCAACAGGGTGCGTGAAGAAAACATCGCAGCTTCTCCCAGTTCTTTTAAAGAAAGCGTATGCAAGAGAACCCGCTGCAACCCCGTCTCCGTCGCCATGAGTGAGGATAACCCAGTTCTCCATTACATCACCTTGCAAGACGGTCAGCCCCGCGCGAGGATATCATCCCCATTTAGGGTTACACCTGCCACGCTTCCTCATCCCTATTCAATTATATGTTTGCCCTCTCTTTTTACCGTTGCTAATATGAGCGGGGAGCCCATGTTTAAAAGAAAAACCCCGGGGATTTTTTCCCAGGGTTAGAAGTGCCTGGGCGAATCGACGTTGGCAAAGCACCGTCGGAGTTGCTGGAGCTTAGCAATCAGGAGGTCCTTCAAGAATTTGTCATGCTTTTAGAGTCCACGGGCGCTTCCAAGGATACTATAAAAGCTTATCAGTCGGCAATAAATGATTTCCTAGAGTTCATAGGGAGTAAACCATTAAAGGAGGTTTCGCTCAGAGATGTTTTGGCATGGAGAAATGAAAGACTTAGGAATGGGTTTCCCCGCAGAAAAACTCTTGATAAGAATAAGTGGCAGTCAACGCTTCACTACTATACGATTTTCCTCAAGAGATTCTTTGAATGGCTTGGCTTGGAGCTCAAGATTCCAGGTGTTAAGAAACCATCACCGAAGATAACTGCCTTAACCGATGAAGAAGTCAACAAGCTTCTAGCCGCAGCTAGGGGGCCATTGGATACGTTAATTCTCCGGTTGCTTCTGGATACTGGTTTGAGAAGTAAGGAAATCCTGAGCCTAAGGGTTGGGGACATAGATTTCGACAACGGAGTCATTAAGGTCGTTGAGGGAAAATACGGGAAGGAAAGGTATGTTACGGCATCATCAGATACATTCAAGCTGATTGAGTCGTGGATCAAGCTGAACAATCTAGCGAGGGATGATAGACTGGTAAACCTGACCTACGGGGGGTTGTATAAGAAGCTTAAGCGGCTTGCTCTAAGAGCGGGTATTCCGCCTGGAAAGGTGAGACCCCATGTGCTCAGGCATACTTTCGCGACCAGGGCCCTTAGAAGCGGAATCAGCCTTCCATCTCTTCAGAGACTTTTGGGGCACACCGATATAAGGACCACTCAGGTCTATTTACATTTAACGATCGACGATATCAAGCGTGAATACAGGGAAAAGCTTGAAAATAAGCTCTCAACGATAGCTGGTGAAGGGTTATTGTGCCCTAGTTGTAGGCGGAGCATCCCAGCCGACGCCGCGTTCTGCCCGTATTGTGGCACGTCCATATCTAAGTCTCAGAAAAACCTAGCTCTCGCTTAACCCATCTAGGACTCTTCCCACAGCGGCCTCTATTATCTTATGATAGTTTGGATTGCTCGTTCTGTATTTGTTGACGATCTCTTCTCCGTTTTCAATAGGGTATTCATCCATGTAGGAGTTGAGGAATCCTTCCAGCGCATCGTTAAAAGTCACGATGTAAACTGGGGATACTGGGATGCTCCATCTCTCGCCGCTATACTTCAACTCTAAGAGTTTTCCAAGGAATTCTTCATCAGTAGTGGGTGATTCGAGCACAGCCTTATAGTACTGTGTTAAAAAGTGTGACACGACGATGAATTCGATTTCACCGCCCCTATATCCTTTGAACAATGAGACCTCGCTATTGTCTTCTAATACAGCGTGAGGTCCCTCATCAATAACGTATCCCAGAGTTTTCAATGCGTCAATAAACTTCAACAAATTTTTGACGGTTAGAGAGTATACCTTAATCAACACGGTCAGCCATGAATACAAAATGATTTACCGCTTTTAAAAATAAATAGAGCGTGATCACTTGGTTCAGGAGGTAATAGCCGGCTCAGATATCGAGAGGAAAACCGTTGAAAAGTTGAAGAGAAAACTATCAGAGAACGCTGACTGGACGGATTTCATGAAAACCCCTGTTACTACTTGGAAGCCCATTGAGTGCACTTTAACGGTAGGGGATTTAGAAGTAAACTGTATTCCTCTACCTTACACCATTGAAGTCGAAGTCGAAGATTACTTAACATCCAGTAATTCGGCCTCAATGAAGCCAGGTGGCATATTGGTATCGGAATACCCTGAGAACTATTATTC
The DNA here is from genome assembly GCA_038827615.1 of Thermosphaera sp. Taxonomy (NCBI): domain Archaea; kingdom Thermoproteati; phylum Thermoproteota; class Thermoprotei; order Desulfurococcales; family Desulfurococcaceae; genus Thermosphaera; species Thermosphaera sp. Next base: position 1,005,925 of record JAWBNK010000001.1, on the reverse strand, counting down.
AACTGGGGTCAAGATCCTCGATGCTTATGAAAAAGGTGCTTCAGCGGTAATCCTTCTTGAAAAGGATGGATTAACAACTAGGAAGGTGGTAATAACGAACCCACCATACGTAGCAGGCAACCGAGGCCTCCCGCCCCCGATACCTATAGTTACCCTGGACTCCCGAGACGGCTTGAGGCTTGTTAAATACTTGGAGACGGATCAAGCTAGGAGAGCAAGGCTCCTGGTAAAGGCCGAGGTCAAGAGTTCCTTCGGGTATTCGGTGATTGCAGGGTTTAACGGAAGGGGGGAGGGCGAAATACATGTTTCATCACATCATGATCACTGGTTCGAGGGCGTAGGAGATAGTTTGGTGGGCTTGAAAACTCTCGAACGTTTAACAAGTCTTTTAAGCAAGACCCGAGAAAGACCAAATGTGATCTTGATTTCCTTCACCGCAAAGGAACTGGGCTCTCCAAGCCTTAAGCCCTATCCCTGGTCCTGGGGTTCGAACTATTTTCTGGAAGTCATGAATAATAAGTCGAGACTTGAGAACGTTGTTTTCTCAATAAATATTGATGCCGTTCATCAACCAGAACCCATCGTGTATTATCACCCCTCTCTTCGAAAGTTGTTAATAGAATCCTTGCCCCCGGGTTGGGAGGCCGTCTCAGGCGGAAATCACTATTCTTTCGACAGCTTATCATACTTGAAGAAGGGGATTCCCACGATACTTGTAACCACTCTTCAAAGAATGTTTTCCTGGAAGATTCACTATAGTAGTTTAGATAATTTCGAAAATGTGCAAGTTGATCTAATAGTGGATAGCATATCGAATTTTGTTTTGAGAACCATAATGCATGTTAATCCGTCAGAGATTGGGGCTCAAGGATTATTCGAGTATTTGATCCGTGATGATCTCTCATCAGAGTACAGATCTCTTGTTGTCAAGACCCTGCAGGCTCGTAGATTAATCGGTGATCGTGAAACCATGAGAATATTAACCAAGGCTTTAACGGAGTGCGCGGCTTTAAGGATTAATGAACAAATCCATTACTATGCGGGATTAGGTAGCACGGTTGTCCTGGTAAAGCAAGTGGAGAAAATTATTGAAAAGTTTGCTGAGAAAGAAGGAAGTGCCTACAGGATAATGTTGCAGCGGTCTGATGGAGGCTTATACGATTTCCTTCTGACTGATTTCAACAAATCCTTTGCTGAGACACTCCTGCATGGAGTGTTTGAAGATGCTGTTGGAAAGTATGAAGAGGCATTTAAGCTAGACTATACGTTTAAAGTATTGAGCAAGTTTCACAGGATCCAAGGTGACTTTGATGGGAAAGGAGAACCCGGTAGGATTCGATAAGTACAAGGATTTCCCAGAATGGTATCATAAAATCCTCAAGGAGGCGAAGATAGTAGATATTAGATACCCGGTTAAGGGAATGAATGTTTGGATGCCATACGGCCTCAAGGCTCTTAGACTCACGCAGAAAATAATGATACGGCTTCTCGAAGAAACGGGTCACGTGGAAGCGTATTTTCCCACCATGATACCCGAGAGCGTTTTCAGCAAGGAGAGGGATTTCCTAGAGGGTTTCGGAGGCGAAACCTTCGTAGTAGAGGGTACAGCAACTAAGCGTTTCGAGGAGAGGTTATTCGTTAGGCCGACCAGTGAAACCGTCATGTACTACATGTGGAATATGTGGATAAAGGGGAGGAAGGACCTTCCAGTGAAGATGTATCAAATAGTCAACGTTTTCAGATACGAGACAAAGATGACTCATCCAATCCTTAGGGTTAGAGAGATCATGGGATTCATAGAAGCTCACACTGCACACGCGAGCATGAGCGAAGCTGAGGATCAAATACGTGAGGCGATCAACATTTACAAGAAATTCTTCGACGCGCTTCAACTACCCTACTTCATTGTGAAAACGCCACCATGGGATACTTTTGCGGGCGCAGAATATAACTACGACTTCATAACCGTCATGCCGGATGGAAAGGGGTTGGAGCTTGGAAGTGTAATAAATCTAGGGCAAAGGTTTTCGAAAGCTTTTGATATAAAGTTCATGGATAACGATGGAGTCGAGAAACACGTATACCAAACCTGCTACGGCGTTAGCGAGAGAACCCTTGGGGCTGTGATAGGAGTCCATGGGGATGAAAAAGGCTTATTCTTCCCGCCCGAGATAGCTCCTATTCAAGTGGTAATTGTTCCAATCATGAAGGGTGTCGAGGAGGACGTATTAGAGTACGCGATGAAAGTTGAGAGGCTTTTGAAAGACCATGGAATTAGAGTCTTCGTCGACAAAGATTTGGAGCATACTCCGGGCTGGAAATATTACTACTGGGAGATGATGGGTGTTCCAACGAGGCTTGAAATAGGAAGGCAAGAAGCCTCTAACTCCACGGTTACCATTGCCCGAAGAGATGGAAAGCCGAAGACAACAGTGGGAATCGATGAGCTAGTACCAATACTCGAAGCTATTTGGAGAGAAGTTGGCGAATCTTTAAGGATTAGAGGCTTAAAGCATCTGGAAAAAATGGTTAGGAAGACACAGCTCGAAGGGGAACGCCTCGAAGAGTTCAAGGGTCTTCTAATAATGCCCTGGGACGGCTCCAAGGAATGTTCAGATAAGCTTGAGGAGGCAACCGGTAAACAATTATTGGGAGAGATAGTAGAGTCCCCCATTCAGCTCGGCGATCCTTCGAAATACGAGTCTTGTAATGGAGGAAAAGCAGATAGATGGGCTCTTCTCGGAGTGACATATTAGATCCTGGACTAAAATTATATGATAACATTTATTTTGGAAACCGATTAAGATTTTAAAGGGATAGAATATTTTTTAAAACATTCAGCTTTATGGTGTGTGAGAAAAATGAGTGAATATATCAAGCAATTCAAAATCCAAATAGCTTCAAAGATCCCAGGTATAAAATTCCAAGATAAAAGTGCTGGAGAAGTACAGTTGATTAAGGAGGGAAACGTCGTAGCAACTGTTAGAGATGAAAAGGATTACGTCGTCGTCACGATAAAGAATAACACATTCAAGTACGACAAGTGGTATACTAAGCCTGAGAATTTAGCTGAGACGCTCAAGGTCTACCTGGAGAGATTGTGAAGTCTTGGAGACTAAGTGGCATTTTTTAATAGAGAAGAATGCTTCATAATCAGACTTCCTCACCACATCCCCGTTACAGTCTAACTTATACTTGAACAACGGAGCATCTAACACTATTGTCTCTGCCTCTCCACCCTCGAATGAGGGGTTGAAACCGTATTTATCTGCTAATATTAGAATTTTCTCCACGTCTTCGCGGGATAATACTCTGCCGATCATGTTGTGTGGCAATCCCATCGTGGTTATCGATTGAATCATAAACTTTATTCCTTTATCTATTAATTTTTTCATGTACTCGTGTTGATTGATTCCCCAGTTAGGATTAACCGATTCTAAACCAAGCTCTGACGCTATTTTCTCAAACCGACTTCTTTGATAATTGCTCAAGACAGCTCCCGACGCCAAAGCGGTAACGCCATATTTTCTGACACATCTGGATAAGACCTGCTTTAACGCATCCAACTCCTTTTCAGGGTTCACCACACTCACGCTTTCTAGAGGGATTCCTAGCGAATAACTCTGTAGCATTAGTACTTGGGGAAAGGGCTTATGATAAAGCATGGAATAATCGTAGAAGGGTATGATACTTATTAAAACCTTAACGCTCAAACCCTTCTCCATAAGCAGGTGAGCAGCGAAAACAGAGTCTTTTCCACCAGTGAATAAGAGGGCAACGCTCATGCTGGAATACCCTTTTAAATTTAAGGAAATACTTGATAAATAATCTCTCGTGCGATTCGAGATGAGGATCGTTATAGTTTTAAATGATAAGTCGACGAGAGAGGGCATAATCGCGAAGCACGGGTTGTCTATTTTACTGGATAATGGTGGATTCAGGATATTGTTTGACATGGGCCCAGACGAGAAATCACTGGAAAACAACATGCTACGGCTTGGAATAGATGCTTCGAAAGTAGATGTAGCAGTAGTATCCCATCCTCATTCAGACCACTACGGAGGGTTTAAGCACGTAGCGTGGGAGAACCCGCATCTCACTACCTATATTCCATATGGTTCGATGAATACCTTAGGCAAATTGATTCGATCATATGATCTTATGCCGTTTGAAACATTGAAAACAGTTGAATTAGCGAAGGATACTTATTTAACAGGGCCTTTTTACGGACCGCCTTTCGAACACTACCTGGTACACGACCTCGGGGACGAGTTGCTCGTCGTGTCCGGCTGCTTACATCCAGGTGTTGAAAGCCTCAGGGAGGTTTCATCTATTTTCCACAAGAAGATAGGAGTCCTGATAGGAGGGTATCATTTGAGGAATGCTCCAGATGAGGTGATCAAGAGGACGGTCGATTCAATGATAACACAGCTGGGTATAAGGAGACTAATACCGCTACATTGTACAGGAGACAGGGCTGTGTCGTATATGGAGGAGAGATACAGGAGTTCTCTCATAAAAGCTGGTGGGGGGTTCGAGCTGAATCTACCTTAGGCTCGAGGCCCTGCTCTGTACCTTGGATGATATTTTTTAATATGCTCAACCTTAACCTTCTTCAATTCCTCTTCAGGCAGAATCGCCAATAACTCCCAACCTATGTCCAGGGTTTGCTCAATGCTTCTCCTTTCGAACTCTCCTTGCCCGATGAACCTTCTTTCAAACACGTCCGAGAACTCTAGGAACTTCTTGTCCCTGGAGCTTAACGCTTCAGAACCGACTATGACCGAGAGCTCTCTCAGTCTAACTCCTTCGGCATATGAGCTTATTAGTTGCATGAAAACTCCACTATGATCTTCTCTCGTCTTACCTGGGCCTATTCCGTCTTTCATCAGTCTTGAGAGACTCATTAAAGGATCTATTGGGGGATAAATACCCTTCAACCACAGCCCTCTTGAGAATACAATCTGGCCTTCAGTGATGTAGCCGGTGAGGTCCGGTATTGGGTGGGTGATATCATCGTCTGGCATAGTGAGGATGGGGAGCTGGGTTATGCTTCCCTTCTTGTTTGCTGCTCTACCCGCTCTCTCGTATATCGTTGCCAGATCAGTATACATGTATCCCGGATACCCTCTTCTTCCAGGTACCTCCTCTCTAGCTGCGCTCAACTCTCTTAAAGCTTCACAGTAGAAAGTCATGTCGGTCATCACTACTAGTACGTGCATGTCGTAGTTCCATGCCAGGTGTTCTGCTATAGTTAATGCGAATCTAGGAGTGGCTATTCTCTCAATAACTGGTGAGTTGGCAGTGTTGATTAGCGCCACGGTCCTCTCCATCGCGCCTGTTCTCCTAAAGTTCTCTATGAAGAACATTGCATCATCGTAGGGAACTCCTATAGCCGCGAAGACTACAGCGAATTTTTCCTCCCTTCCCAAAACTCTAGCTTGCCTAACGATCTGTGCTGCTACTCTATTGTGGGGGAGTCCTGAACCGCTGAAGATTGGGAGTTTTTGCCCTCTCACGATGCTGAATAATCCGTCTATGGCGGACATCCCCGTCTCAATGAACTCTGAAGGAGGGAGCCTTGCTGAGGGGTTTAATGGATAACCATTTATATCTAAATAATCTTCAGGAACTATATCTCCTCCTCCATCTATGGGTCTTCCAAAGCCATCGAGTATTCTCCCCAACATGTCTATTGATACAGGTGCTCTGAGGACTTCTCCCCTATACCTGACACGAGTTTTTTGCAGGTCTATTTCTGTGACGCCGCCGAATACTTGTATTACAGTCATCGTCTTTCCTACTTCAATGACTTGCCCAAGCTTGACTTCGCCGTTCGGAAGGACCACTTCAACTAACTCTCCATATGAGACTCCTGGAATTGTTTCCACGAATAACAAGCTTCCCTGAGCCTTAAGTAGGCTCTTACTCTCCCTTATTACTAGATTTAGACTCATTCATGCCACCTCCTGGTTCAATAACTCAAATTCTTTCTTGATATCATCCATAATCTCCATGAATGACTTCTCGAAGTCGATCAATGGTATCTCCTTCATTCTAGCGATTTTTTCTTTAACCTTGAGGTTAAGTATCTTCTCTAGCATTACACCGCTTCTCAAAGCTTCTCTGGCGTAGTCGTAAAACATTGCTATCACCTTCGCCATATACACGGTTTTCAACGGGGGGCAAAACGCGTCGACGGGACTAAAAGAGTCTTGCTGAAGGAAGTCTTCTCTAATCATTCTTGCAACCTCTAGAAGTAGTCGATCCTCTGCCGGGAGCGCCTCGGTCCCCACTAGCCTAACAAGTTCTTCGAGTTCAGCTTCTTTTTGCAGAATATTCATCAGTTTCTCCCTTACCACCTCGTACTCTACTCCCTGCTTACTCCACCAGTCTCTAACGTTTTCAACGTAGAGACTATAGCTTGTGAGCCAGTTAATAGCTGGGTAGTGCCTCCTATACGCAAGGTTGACATCTAGCGCGAATAATGCTCTCACGATTCTCAACGTAGCTTGAGTAACTGGTTCACTGAAGTCAGCCCCAGGAGGAGAGACAGCCCCTATTATTGTTAAACTGCCCAGCCTCTCGGGTTTCCCTACGGTTTTCACCAGCCCGCTTCTCTCATAGAATGATGCAAGCCTTGATCCCAGGTATGCAGGGAAGCCTTCTTCACCGGGCAACTCCTCAAGCCTACCGCTAATTTCTCTCATTGCTTCAGCCCATCTACTAGTGGAGTCAGCCACTAGCAATACATTGTAACCCATATCTCTGTAGTACTCACCAATGGTTACTCCCATGAACACGCTTGCTTCTCTCGCCGCAACCGGCATATTGCTTGTGTTGGCGATGAACACGCTTCTCTCCATCAAGGGTCTACCAGTTCTATGGTCTGTAAGCTTAACGAAACTATGGAGAGCATCTGCCATTTCATTCCCTCTCTCACCACATCCGATGTAAATGGTAATGTCTATTTCGCTTCGTTTAGTTAGTCCTTGCAAAGCAACTGTTTTTCCTGTGCCGAAACCCCCGGGTATTGCCGCCTTCCCTCCTTTGATGATCGGGAAGAAGAAATCAATGATTCTCACCCCGGTTATCAATGGTTCCCTAGCGTCTAGTTTGTCGATGTACGGCCTAGGCTTCCTGACAGGCCATTTTTGATACATTTTCACCTCGGTATTCTCTATTTGTGCAATAGTTTCCTCAATAGTATATGAACCCTCGTCAGCGATCCATTTAACAACCCCCTTGACATTCGGCGGAACCATGATGTAATGAGTGATTAGCTCGGTTTCTTTAACGGATCCAATGAAATCCCCGGGCTCAACTAAATCTCCAGGTTTCACGAGGGGTTTAAAACTCCACTTCTTGTCCCTAGGCAAGGGGTGGGCTTTGATGCCTTTTTTAATGAAAATTCCAGCCAACTCCTCAATTACGGGTAAGGGCCTCTGAATCCCGTCGAATATGGACGTTAAAAGCCCCGGGCCGAGTTCCGCTGATAACGGCTGTCCAGTTGGGTAGACAGGGTCCCCGACTTTTAATCCTGTAGTATCCTCGTATACTTGGATTATAGCCTTATCCTGTTCAACACCGATGACCTCACCTATTAGTCTTTCTTCCCCTACTTCCACTACCTCGTAGACTCCTACGCCTTTAACGTTTTCGGCAACTACTAAAGGGCCTGATACTTTGTAAATAACTCCTTTATTATTCAAACTCGACACCTCGTAAACACACTAGATTAAGCGTGTTCGAAAATAAAAAACAGCTCATCAGGTTAAAGCTCAATGCTGACCCCTAAATACTTTTTCACAATGCTTCTGTAATACTCTATGACGTCGATTTTTTCAACTTCTCTAGGATTGTCTAAGGCTATCACTAGTCCATGCTGTCTAAACTCGTTGAGCAGGATGCTCAAGTTCTTACATCTCGACTCCATCTCTCGGAAGTAAATTATAACACTGTAGTTGTGAAGATTTTTCTTCAATTCTTCAACTGTCTCGCTACAATTATCCCTGTATATCAGGGCATCGGCTCCGGCGGCCACTCCTATTAAACCTAAAATAGGGTCTCCTAAAACTAGTATTTTCTTCTCTGGAAATGGGGGATGTTTTACTTCAGCCACTTATTCATCAACCTCTGAAGCTCCACTTTATAGAAACCAGTGTAGATGGAGAGAGCAATTAGTTTCAAAATCATACTATTTGCCATGAGATGTATCAGTTTTTTAACGCTGCTTTCTTCAACGCTTCCTGTGAGTGTTTTGGAGATGCTCATCATGGTTAAGATCAACGCGACATCAACGGCTTCAACTCCGCCAAGGAAAGATAAAGCATCATTCAAGGCCTCAAAAAACTCCATAACCACTCTTCTATAGCCTGAAGCAGTTTTAGAGAGCTCTGGCAAATCCATGTTACAGGCGTCTTTAAACGCCTTATCCTCTAGGATGAGTAGGCTAACGTGTTCGCCAATTAGTTCTGGAAACATTCTACAGAGTCTTAAAGCTATGATGTCATGGTATAAGCCGATCGCTTTCCAAACCCTATAATTGGATATCTTGTCAACCCCCTCTACGGATTTATTGAGTGCCCTTCTAATCTCGCTTGCTTCAATCTTCTTATTGATAACGTATTGATCTATGAGTCTGCCGAAAGGTTTGCTAACGCTTTCCTTTAACGCAGTCAGATCGATCTCCTCCCCAGTGGGAGGAAGGATTTTCTTTACTAAGACCGAGGGATATATGATCGCAGGTTTTCTCCCAATGCTTAGATTATGGAGAATCGTTACAATGTTGACGAGCTCTGAAAGATTTAGTATTAAGGTCAAGTTTTTCTTGGCGGTTTCATCTTTTGTTGCCTCGAGAAGCTCGCCTATCTTAAGAGTGAAGTAGTCGTCGATGTCTCGTTGAACGTCTAATAGAGTATAAAATTGTGTTGAAACCCTCTTCAATATTCTTCCAGCTAAAGCCTTCTCAGAAAGGGAGGAGAAAGCATTCGCTAAATCATTATATTGGAGGAGAGATGAAACCTCCTCCAAGGTTAATGCGTGCACATGTTGCATTTCTTTCCCTCTTGTGTCTGTAAAATCTCCCCTCAAGCCCATATCTTCTTGCGGATTATCGGTACCAGAACTCTTCGAGCAACCGCCAATCTCGACTCATAGGTGTTGTCAATTATGATCCCGGTTTCTGATTCAAGAATGAGCCCACCCTTAATATCTTCTGGAATTATCTCAACGTCGTTCAAGTTGTGACGCCTTGCAACATCTTTCATTATTTCGACATCCCTTTTTGCCACGCGAATTTTCCTCGGCTTATCGACATACTTAAGCGATTCTAGTAGTAAATTCTCTAGGGACTGCTCGATCACCGAGGCTGGCGGATTCTCTAATTCTTTGTCTGCCTGTTGGAATAATTCTTCAATAATGGATGATAACTCCTGAGATATCCTAAGTCTTGAAACTGTTTGAGCCTCTGATATTCGGAGGGAGGCTTGTTGCCTTGCCTCCTCCAGTATTCTGTTTTTCAATTCAAGGGCGTTCCTTTCCCACTCTTCTTCAGCTTTACGAATAATTGATTCAGCTTCCCTCTCAGCTTCTTCTATTATCGAGTTAGCCCTTCTTCTAGCTTCCTCGATCAATCTATTACGAGCTTCCATTACCTGATTCTCCGGCTCCAAAAGTCTTTTCACCCGATCAGCGTAATGCCGAGTATCATGAATACTATTCCGAGAATACCCCAGAGCTCCACGTAGGCTGCTAGGATGATAGTACTGACTAGGTTAGCGCCTTTCGTTTTAGGGAGTTCAGCGATGCCGCTTGCACAGACGGCTCCTTGGGCCCACGCTGAGAGGGCTTCTGTCATGAATCCTATGAAGCCCAATCCGAGTAAGGCGAGAGCTTTCGAAAGCTCTATCATACCATCTTTCAAGGGGGTATAAATGGAGATTAAATATATCATCTGAATAAGTCCGTAGAAAGTCTGAGTCATCGGGAGGGCTGCTAGTATCAATACGTTCCTGAACTGCGTTGGCTCCTCAGCTAAGACGGAGGCTCCGACGCTAGCAGCGTATTGCATGCCCTTACTAGACCCGATCACGCCTCCTATGACGGGTAGTGCGGCGGCAAAGTAACCAATCCCTATAGCGAGAGCATCCAAGGGTTAATCACCAACTTGATTAAACCGAGTACCCCATATAAAAATTGTTGGATTTCACTTAACCACTATTCTCCGCGAGAGGGTGATTTTCAGGGGGTTGTATTCCCTACCGTCTCCACTGTAAAACTTGGGGAGAAACTCCAGGATGCAGAGCCTCAGCGAGTGAATGAAAGCTCCTAGGATGGACAAGATTAAGACCATTAAGTGAATTAGGAATAAGAAGGGAATCGATACTAAGAGTCCGATGTAGAATCCAGCTCCGGGTATTGATGCTGACAACCCGTTCCACATCAGCTTTATCATTGTATTAAATATTACTGACATGTAGTAGGTCGCAAGCCCAACCCCAGCGAGCCTAACGTAGCTTAAAACATCGCCTAGTATGCCAGTTATTTGGAATATCCACATGAACAAGCCTAGGCCTCTCATGTTTAGATAATTTCCGACGATGATGATAACGATGCCAAGTAGCGATAGATACAATAGCATGTCTCTGCCGAGCTCGTTTAAGATAGGGACTCTTAGATTGAAGAAGATTAGGAGTATGTATGGTATTCCGAAAATCTGTGAAATTAACAAGCCCAGTTCGTTTAGTAAATCCCCTTTCCTCCTTTCACTCAAGCTTCTGGCAACCGCTAAAATGTGGGCTATGTTCACGTGTATTAACCCTATGATGATAGATAGTTTGATTATCTCAATGGGTGATGTGAAAACTTCTACAATTGGTTGTACGCTTATTCCGAAAACGGCTGGTAAGAGGTCTCCGAAGAAAGCCCCAGACATTGCTCCAAATATGATTGACAGTCCATTGCTAATCAGCAGGAGCTTCTTAAACATCCGATAGCTTTCCCCGAAGGGATTTTCCACGAGCTTATCCAGCACGAGCAGGACGGCGACGATTCCAGCTAGGCCGTAGCCAATGTCGTTATTCATCAGGGCGAAAAAGAAGGCAAAAGAGTAAGCAACTAACGGGGTAGGGTCGATCTCCCAGTAAGAGGGGACTCCATACAGTTTAGTTATTAGTTCAAACGGTCTTAGAGGTCTGGGATTCTCCATTAGGGAAGGGGGATTATCGCTACCTCTCCTCGGTTTCTCTACCTCGAAAAACATTACCAGAGAGCTATTATTGATCTCCTTGAAGACATCATTAAAATACTTCTCGGGTATCCAGCCCTCAACAAATACGAGGTGTCTGAGCTCTGTGGAGGAGGTGTTGAGTTTCGTACTTGAAACTAAATTATCGAGGAACAGGAGATATTTGCCGAGAAGGTCAACGTATTTGCTAATGGTCTTTCTCAATTCTTCTCTAACTGAGTTGATTTCCCCGGTCTTTTCACCTATCAGTTTCGGAATGTTTGCTTTCAAATCTCCAACAATCTTGTATCTACTAATAAGCTCCATAGCCTGCTCGGAAACGTATCCTATGCCCAGTCGGAGCAGTTCTTGTATGAGTTCACTATAAATCATGCTTGAGAAGACCAAGACTGCGGCTTCTTCCTCATCGCTCTCCGCCTTAAAAACCAGTCTAATATCGGTGCGTTTACTCACGAATTCTGAAACCAAGGGTTTTTTACCCATCACGGCTAAGGATGCGATGTGTTTTCCCTTGAAATGAATCCATGTAGTCTCCACATCATTCGGGAGCATTGACACTATTCTCTCTAGTTCTCTTAGACTATTCAGCGTGTTTTCAAGGCTCTTTGATTTGTACTCAAGGCTGAATACTTCTTCTTCAATCTTCTTAACGTCTCTTTCAATCGTGTCGAGGCTTAGAGTAGAGTATTCGTATTCGCTTAAAGACGCATCAATAATTTTGACTTCAGCCTTCTCAAGAATCTTGAGTATGGAGTCGTATAGCCTCCTCGCCTTCTCTATTCTCTCAGCAACCTCCTTTGACTCTCTTATCTCCCGAAGATCGATTACTCCCAAGGACTCGAGAAAATGGAATAAAGCCTTCTTGTTATCCTTTAAACAACCAACTCTAAGCTTCAGCATTCTCGCAGGCCTGTTTAAGACAGCCTTCATTTTAACCACATTACGTACTTCTTTATTAGCTCTATGACCTCTCTCTTTTTCTCTTCTGGAATATTTCTCAGTTCAAGTATTTTTCTTTCAGTCTCAGCAATGATTTGCTTGGTTGACTCCTCAGCTTCCTGGAGAATCTTCCCTGCCTCCTGTCTATACTCTTCCACTGGGAAGGGCTTCTGCCTTATTAGTTCAGCCTTCTTTTGCGCATTCTTAAGGATCATTAGCTTCTTGTTTTCAGCCTCACTTAAGATGTCGTCGATCAATTTATCGATTTCAGCGAGGCTCAAGTTGAAACCTCTCCTTAAGGAGCTATTTAACCCCTGGTCTTATTAAGATTGTGGTCGTAGTTCTCAGCTTTCTACGCAATTCTATGACTTGAGGCCGGTAGAGGACTAACCGCTCCCGTGTCCCCGGGAGTCCCAGTGTTTTCGAAATAACTTCTGCTTCTAAGGGATTATTTACGACGTAGAACCCTTCTCCATCGCTCTGAACGTACTCCACTACTATGGGAAGCGTTAAATCACACCCTCTATCCCCCAGGAGCTCTTTTATCTTTTTCAACTCATCGGGGTTAAACACGTGTAGGCTCCCATCTGCGAGGACAACGTATGGGACCGGCATCTTGAGGAGTTCGCAGAGATTCAACCTCTTGTAAGGAAGATGTTTGTTAACAAGTCTCAACTCGCCCTCGAGGTATTTCGTTAAAAAATCATTGTACTCCCTCATGTTGCCTCCTCCTGTCCAATACGCTTTTTACTCTCTTCAGTCTTGATTTTTCCTCTCTTTCTCTCTCATCGAACTTCATTCTCAATAATCGAATCTGAGTGCTCAGCCTCGGAATTACTATGTAGTTCAAGGCATTCACGCGTCTTTTCGTCGACTTTATTTCACGTCCAAGGGCTAATACAGCTTCTTCAGCTTTACCCAGCTCCACAATAGCTTTCAAAAGCTCGAGCGACTGAGTTTGGAAGTCCTTGAATCCAGCGTATAATGCTTTATCTTCGCTCTGGGTTTTGATTATCATCCCCCTAGTTATTACACCCATAATGTTTTCGGTCGTTACTATGCTGGTTAGCTCAGGCCTGCTCTTGTAGAAGAGGTCGAAAACGTTCTCCCCGTAGACGCCGATGAGGCCCGCGCTTCTATTGTAAACTGGGAGGATTAGTTCGTTGACCTTCTTCCTCTTCTCTATGGATTCTTTAAGCTGAGCCAAAAACTCATTTATCAAAACGGTTAAACGCTCTCGCAATACTTTGTGAACTTTTACAGCTAGGACTAATTGTTTTCGAAGCCTGATGAGTTCGATCTTAGTAGGCCTTGTCCTCTGCAGGGTTGACAAATTAATCACTGAATAATAAGTTAAAGAAAATCGAGGATTTAAATAGGTTGCAATCCACGGCTGTGTGAGTCCTCATGAGGAGTCTCGAAACCGCGTTTGAATCTGTTATTTTAGTTTCAGCGCGAGCGTTCTTACGAGATTATTTTCAACAATGTAAGAACCACGTCTAAGAGATCCCTCTGGGTAACCATGCCAACAGGCTTTCCATCTTTATCGACTACAGGGAGATGACGTATATTGAATCGCCTCATTTTCTCCAATATTTCATCAAGGGGGGTGTCTGGGTTAACTGTTATAGGGTTCTCCTTCATGAACCTTGCCACTGGAATACTGCTACCGATTTTCCCGATGGCTAATGCCCCCACTATGTCTTTCTCCGTGACTATTCCAACCAGTCTTCCAGCTGAATCTACTACTAGGACGCTTGAAACATCGTGCTCGAACATTTTCTTAGCAACCTCTTCTATGGGGGTCGTCTCCTCAGCGGTTACTGGTGGGGTTGACATTATATCCGAAGTCCTAACTGGTAGTCCTCTTTTCCTTCTCATGAATGACATTAGGTTCACCTAATTAAAATATTCTCACCGCTCTTTATATCTTTGAAACCTCAGTCTTTCTGAACGATCCTGTCGAGGCTGAACTCGAAAGTGTTGTCCCCCTTCTTCCATAAATATATAGCATAGAAGAGCGGTCTCGATCCACCATGCTCGTAAATAGCAACTGCAACGCTATTTTTACAAATGGATTCATCGGGCACTATCCGGCACGGGTCTTCATCCAGTATTGACGCTTCTAGCCCATGTGGGTCTAGGGAGTTGTTGAGAATTAGAGGCAGTCTCTCCATTAAGTAGTCCTCTATTACTTCGATCAAGTCCCTAGTCGCCCAACCGCTCACTCCCTCGAAAATCAGTCTTATCGACAATGCTCGCTTAAGTGTTGGCAATTCTATGCTCATTCCCACTCCTACCATCTCCTATTATGTTTTGCCTGATATAAAAGTAAGGCTAAAACTGTCTTCATATCTTTGATTCTATTGTTTTCAATCAAGGTAAGCGCTTCGTCGATGGTGATAGAGAAGGGTTCTATGATCTCGTATCTCTCGGGTCTAGCCCCCACGAATCGGAGGTTACTGGCAATGAAAAAGTACATCTTCTCCGTGCTGTAACCTGGGGTGGGGTAGAACTCACCGAGCATCATCAACTCTCTTGCTCGATAACCTATCTCTTCTTCTAATTCCCGATAGGCAGCTTGTTCCGGGGTCTCTCCTTCATCGATAACTCCCGCGGGAGCCTCAATTATATAATCGTCTATACTTGGACGAAATTGCCTTATCAAGATTACCTTGTTGTTTTCAATAAACGGTAGAACTACGACAGCTTCGGGGAATAAAACAATGTCCCTCTCGAACGTTTCTCCTTCACTCTTAGCATACTTTCTCCTGACTACTTTGAACCTTAATCCCTTGAACAGCAACTCTTCATGAATTTTAACTGGGTTCAACGACCTCACGCTCTGGTTTATTTACTCCCTGAAAATTAAATAAATTAACAAGGTGTAAACCGTGCCTCATTTCCGCTTTGGTCCTGCGGGAAAACCGATAACGATGAAGTCAAGTGATTTGCTTAAAGCCCCGTCGTTTCTCCGAGAAATGGGTTTGAATTGCATGGAGTATGAGGCTGTTCGCGGAGTCAATATTAAGGAGGAGAAGGCTCGGTCTTTCGGAGAAGAGGCTAGACTTAATAACATCTTGTTGAGCCTTCATGCCCCATACTTTATAAACCTGGCGGGTAGAAAATCCACCGTCGAGGCAAGCATACAAAGGCTAAAAGAATCTGTAACGGCAGCTTACTGGATGAATGCTTATGTGGTGGTTTTCCATCCAGGATACTATAAGGAGGCTCCCTCTAAGAGAGAGGCTGTTAAAAAAGTAATTGAAAACCTTAAGCATGTTGCGGAGTACAAGGCTCAAATAGGGGCGCGCGAAGTCTGGCTCGGTCCCGAAACCACTGGGAGGACTTCTCAGGTGGGGGATCTTGATGAAACAATACTGATCGCTCAAAGTATCGAGGGAGTGCGTCCCGTGGTGGATTTCGCTCACTTGTACGCTAGAACTTCTGGGAGACTCATTTCAAAAATAGATGACGTGTTGAAGATAATTGAGAAAATAGAATCCTCGCTAGGGTCTGAAGCATTAAAACCATTGCATGTTCACTTTTCCAAGATAGCTTATGGAAGGGGAGGGGAGAGAGAGCATCACACCTTGGATGAAGAAAAATATGGACCAGATTTTAGGATCGTGTGCAAAGGTCTGTGCGACGCGGGCGTAGACTCGGTTATAATCAGTGAGAGCCCAATACTAGAGCAAGATGCTTTAAGAATGAAAAACCTATGTCTGGAAGTATGCGGTGAGAAATGCGTTGTTGAGTAAAATTCGAAGAAAAATAGAAGGAGTAATGAGGCTCATCGCTAAACCATTGTGTAGCCTTGGAGTTCACCCTAACTTGTTAACTATTTCTTCAAGTTTCATCTTACTGGTAGGATTGTTTTTGTTTAAACTTCTTGGTAGCGTTTGGATTTTCATTCTATCCATCGCATTCTCAGGCTTCCTCGATGCTCTTGACGGGGCAGTCGCGAGAGCATGCGGTAAAGCGTCTGTTTTTGGAAGCTTTCTTGACTCAACCATTGATAGAGTGAACGATTTTCTCATTATCGCATCTCTCTCCATCTTAGGGTTTAATGAATATCTTATTTTCGGACTAATGTCACTGGCCTTCCTGACGAGTTACGTTAGAGCGAAAGCTGAGTCTCTAGGATTAAGGATAGAAGGGGTGGGGCTTGTGGAGAGAGCCGAGAGGATTTTGTTGATAACCGCTATCCTAATAATTAATAATTGGAGCAGAAGCATCGCTTTACTATTGCTTTACACTGCTCTCGTTCTCTCTTTCATAACTGTTGTTCAGCGAATAGTTCACGTTAGGAGATCCTTGGGCAGGAGTGGACTCTAGAGCTGAAAGGTCGTAGTGTCCGGCGAGCGGCGGCGGAGTTCTGAAAGTAACGTATCCAAGCCTTAGCGCATGGCTTTTCAAGACGGCAACTCTGTCACTCATTTTCATAATTAATTCCCGATACTCTAATGGAATGTCTAAAAGATTTACGTGGCTTTTATCAGTTCTCAAGATAACCTTCGTATTGGCAAGTTGGAGTATTATGTCATGAACGTCTTTGGGGCTGTGAGTACTAAATATTAATCCTAGCCTCCTAGCCCTTCCGAGCCTAGCAATCCTGTCTATCATTGCTGATACGTGTTCAATATAGTCTTCAATACCTGATTTACTGGGGAAAAACCTGTGCGCTTCATCTATTATTATTACGACGGGGTTTGACTCCAATTTTCTTCTGCCCTGCTGGATCTTCCATTCGAATATTTTGTTCAAAATTCTAAAGGCTATAATGCTCAGGACTTTCTCGGGGTCTGCTAGGGAATATTCGAGCGGATGCTCCAAGTCTACTACTATAGGGTACCCATTGAACCATTCGAAATGTTTCTCAAGGAGGAGGTCTAGTGGAGGCTCCCTCAGATACTTGTCCTCGCCCTGGGTGCTGATTGTTATGTCGAAGAGACCTGTATCTATTATAGAACCCACTTGCCTAAGAATGTTTTCAAGAGTGCTCTTGTGAATCGCTATCTCCCTTACAAGGTCTACTAGGTATTCCTTGTTGGGATCCAGGACGATTCCCCTTGGGGCTCTCTGTTTTTCATCTAACCTCAACCTGGCATCTCGCAACGCATCGTATATGTCGTAGACTGTCTCGATATTTAATCTCATATCATTCATGTATCTCAAAAGTCTAGTCAAAGAATCCTTGGCTTGTCTAGTGAAATATGGGTTTAGCGAAATAAACTCCCTGGGCGTGAAATCAGTGAACCTGAACCCGTATGGCACGATTATGTATTCGATTTCTTCATCCAATCCTGAATACTTGACTCTTACTTTTACACGGACGAACCTAAAGGGATTTCCTGAGCTGGGCTGTTCCACGACGTCAGCGGCCTCAACATCGTATTGGAGAGCGAATTTTTTCGAAATGGGCTCCAAGATTTGGCTGATGTAGTCTATTGATATGTTTTTAAGAGTCTTAGCCCACGTACTACCGGTCTCGATGTGCCTGTCTACGAGGAATCGAGTTATAGGTAGTAGTATGATTATTCCTCTTGGATGGTTCACCCTCCCTGAAAGTCTTTCCAAGACCCTTTTTTCTCCTGAGACAAGCGTTTCATCGAACACCCACGGAGGCCTCAAATTTAGAGTTAAATAGTCGCGGTTGGGATCTATTATGATTACTGACACGTCCTCCGTGATTGAGAACTTCGACGTTAACGATGACACCATGTTCTTGATCAATGTGGTTTTCCCGCTACCCGTTGTCCCTATGAGTAGAATGTGTTGGTAAAAGGCCTTCAAGGGAAGGTAGAGTTCCGCGTTTCCATCAAACAGGACTTTATCTCCCACGGTAACGTGACCAAGGAACACGCCCTTAACCGGAAGTCCGAGCACCTTCTGAATGGCCTGGGTATTCTCCAACTTTATAACAGGGCTTTGAGGCTCTATGACATAGTCCGCTGACACCACGAGATCACGGGTCACATCATAGGATAGTAGAGGCTTCGCCTTGACTCTCGTCTTAGTTAGCAGTCCAGAGACCTCTGTGGTCGGTACTGAAACGTACATCTCCGGCATGTCTAACTCTGCTAAAATGTCCCGTCTCTCCACAGCAATTATCTTCAAGCTGACTAAATGAAGGGTTTTCAAATCAACAACCGCAAGATAACTCCCGGCCGAAGCTATATCGGCGAAGTCATTAAAGTAGACCAAGGGGTCTACCTCAAAATAGACGAAACCTCCTTCCTCATCTATTCTAGAGGGACTTGTTCTAGAGACGAATCCAATAACCCTGCCGTATTTTTTCGCGATTTCAACGGCTGCCGAAAGCCTGTCTTCAAGGGATTTTATAAAATCCGTATTCAAAGACCAACCCCTAGATATCTGATCAGCTAACGCATTAAATAGATAAATACTGATAAACGCTTGCCTCCCCTAATCCCATCGAGTATACAAGATAATGTGAGATTATGCTTGACAATTTTCTTGCACGGTAATCGGCGATCATTATGGATATTGGTAGAATAGTGCCTGTGGACAAGCTGTCATATATTACTGGCAAGAGAACCGTTTCATCAAGAACACTATCCGCCACAGTCTCAACTCTATAATGAGTGTAGTTTGTCAAAGGCGTTCTAGAGCTGAAGCTTCGCCTAGGTATTCCCAGGTACCACGCTATTCTCTCGACTTTGACTTCTTTTAATTTTGATTCAATTTTCAAGGGGCCGAGAAGATACGGTTTCAACCCTTCTTC
This sequence comes from Thermosphaera sp., assembly GCA_038827615.1. Taxonomy (NCBI): domain Archaea; kingdom Thermoproteati; phylum Thermoproteota; class Thermoprotei; order Desulfurococcales; family Desulfurococcaceae; genus Thermosphaera; species Thermosphaera sp. Next base: position 986,990 of record JAWBNK010000001.1, on the reverse strand, counting down.
GATCGAGAACCTTCTTGACACTGCTGATAGATAAGTCTCATCGTTTAAGTTTGAAACGCCTATTTCGAGGGGGTCGCAGGCGCTGAGGTAGTAGCTTCTGTAGAGCCTCTTCACTATACCTACTACTCGCGAACGCCTCTTGCGGAGATCTTTCCAAACGGAAACTCTCTCTTCATTAATAGCTTCTATGCTAGCCTTGTACGAGTCAATCCTCGATGTGTGGCCTGATATCGATGACTCAAAGAATGAAGGATAAATCAATGGGCCATCAATAAGGATGATAGATTCGTCGAGAAGACCCTTGCTCATACCTTGAATCAATAGATGGGATTCGACGAGCAATCGTGTCTCATCAAGCAAGACGTATTTGTTGTATGAGTGATCGTATTTTTCACCGATGATGTTTTTCGTGAACAATAAATTGGAGAATCTATCTTCGAATTCTACGCTGGATTCGAAATTAGGAATGACTGATAGAAACCTACATGAATCCTTAAGACTTCCCTGAAGAAGGGATACGGGTGGGCAGTCAATGGTTTTCCCTGTAAACCTGTTGACTAAAGTCCCCGTGGCTATTGCTATGAAGAAGTATGGAGTATCTAACGCTCTCGAACTACTATCTAGAGCGTAGAGGTTGAAGTAGGGTTTTACCTCTGATGCTTTTTCGAACCGTTTCAATGCTTTCGCGGGCTCAACGAGGAGCCTAACGTTGTTTTCTTTTTCCTGCACCTCCGCTGGTCTGCGGGAGTCTTCGTCGACAACAGGCTTCACTACCTGGGTTGCATGTTTTCTTATAACTTCAGCTATCTCCTCGATCGCGATCAAGACTCATCTGAATGAATACATATAAAAACACTGTTTTAACTGTAAGGTTTAACTAGGAGAGTGCTTACTGGTGGTTCAAAATGACCAGAGTCTGCAGGATTCTAGCCGCGGGGGACTGGGATGCCGACGGAATAGTGGCGACAGCCTTAATATCTTACTCGCAAGAGAAATTAGGCAAATATCCGTTGGAATGCCAAGGAGTTGTCGACAAGACGCCTGTGGACCCCGATAGAATAAAGTATTTCCTAACAAGCATCAACGGGAGTTATGACCTGGTGGTTTTTCTCGACCTTCCATTCAATGACACTATAAAAAACATTTGTAGAATGCTTAAGGAACACTTTGGAGTTAAAAAGATCATGTACGTGGACCATCACATAACGAGTGTTCAGAGACTGAAGGAGATTGAAGAAGTCGCCGACACGGTTCTGGTTGACTATAAAAGTCCTACCTCAACTCTTGTCTATCGCGAGCTACAGGCGAGGGGCATCTCTGTTCATCAAAGACTTAAAAGCTTCGTAGAGGTGGTCGAGTACATGGACATGGGCAAGAGGGTTCCAAGTAATTACATAAAACTCTTCGAGCTTACGAAAATGTTCTCTAAGGCTTTAACTGTCGAAAGGGACGAGAACCTTTGGGTTAAGATCATTGAGTGGCTTTCATCGCCGGCACCGATCCCCATGCCTCTCGATGAGAAGCTCTGGGAGAAGGTGAAAGCGAGTATTCAGCAAAGGGATAAGGAGATTAGTGATAAGGCGGTGGAACTAGCTGTTGCGGCTGTTAAGATAGGTGATCTCAGGTTTGTCGACGCGAGAAATGCTTGGAAGAAGAGAGGGGTAACTGCCCTAGCATCGAAGGTCTCTTCGATCCTCAAATCGCCCGTGGCATTGCTTGCAAACACCAATAGAGATTATTCGCTCCTCGTCTTGAAAGCCTCTAATGGTAGAGCGTACAGGATCGCTAAGTTCCTTGTAGGGGAAGGGATCGCACTTGACATAGCGGGCCACCCCAACCTAGCCATCGTCAGACTACCTAAGAATATAAATAAGGACGAATTAATCCAGCACCTGTATAAAGGCATTTACTACGCGTCTTAGGAAAAATAGGAGAAGACTCTTTTATTCTCGCTGAAATATTTCTTTATCAGAGGAAAGCCTCTTGGTCAGAATCATTGTCGAAAATGAATCGTTAAACAAGCATATACCGCTTGAAAAACACCCGGAGAACCCGGCGAGAGTAGCAAAGATAATTGAGCTGTTGAGAAAAATACGAGTTGACTTCGAGTACTCGAGGCCAGAAGTCAACTTAGAAGAGGCCAGAAGAATTGCCTTCAGAATACATGCCAAAGGATACATAGAGTACTTGGAGAGGTTGTCCAGGAATAGGTACTCGATAATAGATGAAGACACTTATTTGGCCCATGACTCATTAGAGCTGGCATACAGAACTTTTGGTTCATGCTATGGTTTAGCCAGCAAGCTCCACGATATCGTATTCTACGTTACTAGACCTCCGGGTCATCATGCAGGTATAGCTGGCAAGGCTATGAGGGCTTTTTCTCAAGGATTCTGCTTACTGAATAATCCGGGAGCAGCTGTTCTTGCCTTCAAAGATAGAGGGTTTAGTAGAATAGCGATATTAGACTTCGACGTGCATCACGGCAACGGCACCATGGAGATTTTCTACCGCGATAAGATCCTCCACATCGATCTCCATCAGCATCCCAGATCTCTTTACCCTTATACAGGCTACCCGTTTGAAATAGGAGTGGGAGAGGGGTATGGGTTTAAAGCTAACCTTGTCTTCAGCCCTTTCACAGGGGATGATGTTTACATTGAGACCTTGAATATGGTTTCAAAACTTCTCGAGGAGTATAACCCGGAGGCACTAGTTGTGTCTGCAGGGTTCGACGCCTACGTCAATGATGGTCTTGCCGATTTAAGATTAACTGAGGCATCATACTATGTTCTCGGCAGACTGATTAGAGACCTCAAGAGTAGGAGTTTGATAGTGTTGGAGGGGGGATATTCTGTTGGTTTGGTTAAAGGTGTTGAATCTTTTCTCAAGGGATTATGGGGTTTTAAGATCAGCATAAATCCCTCAAGATCCATGTATCATGCGAACTCTAGAGAGGATTTGAGCGTCAATGAGAAAACTATTTTAAAGATCAAGCAGAAGGTTTTAGGTAAAGGGATAGGGATTGGAGAGGGAAGTCAAGTTTAGGGTTTCGATCGATCCTCAGGATTTGAAGAAAATGCTCATTGAAGACGGCTTCTCCGTGAAGACTTTTTGTGATGAAGAGGACATCTATTTTGATAAGGAGGGCCACGTGTTCTCGACAAGCGATCAGGCGTTGAGACTTAGAAAGAGAACATGCACTGAAGGATCAAGCCTAAGGCTGACGTATAAAGGTCCCCGGATTAAAGGTTTTGAAGACGGAGTTAAGGCTCGTGAAGAAATTGAGTTGAGACTTGACCCCGATGATTACTCTCGAGCACTTGCATTGTTAAGGAAAATTGGGTTCACAATTCAGTGGAGGCTTAGTAAGAAGAGATTGATTCTCGCGAAGGAGGGTATGGAAGCCTCCATAGATTTCTTCGAGCCGCTGGGCGTTTTCTTTGAGATTGAAATGAAAAAGGATGACGCAGTTCTGGATTTTAAAAGACTCATCGAGAAGTATTCGAGAAAGTTTTCAATAGTCGAGGAGACATATCTAGAATTGTACCTGAAGAACGTGGTAGGAGGAAAATGATTCCTATACCCTCCGTTGGAGGCATATTGATCGAAGACTCGTCCATTCTTCTCGTAAAAAGAAAGAACCATCCATGCAAAGGCTTTTGGAGCATACCTGGCGGAAGGCAGAAGCATGGAGAAACAGCCGTTGATGCTGTTAAAAGAGAAATTCTAGAGGAGACAGGCCTCAGTGTAGAGCCCACAGGCATTTACGGAATCGTTGAATTAATACCGAGGGTAAAAGAGCAACCTCACTATGTAATTATAGAGTTTCTACTGCAAAGGATTGGTGGTAGTTTAAGACCTGGTTCGGATGCAGAGGAGGTTGGGTTCTTCCAGTTAACTAGGCTTCCGGATAATACTGGGAGAGCGACTCGAGAATTGGCTTCTGATATTTTGAGAAGAATAAATACGGGAGACACGTATTTACATAGTTATTGTAGATACATGGTGTTTGAAATTGACAGTCTATGTTAAGCCTGACGAGAAAATAACGCGAATACTTTACGAGAAATACGTCAAAGAAGAGCTTCATAGACTCGAAGAGCTGAAAGATCCACACTTGATCTACGTTACAGACTTAGTGGGATGTACTCGCAAATATTTTTTCAGAAGGATGTATCCAGAGTTGACCATAAAGTTTGAACCATCAGCAGTGCTCGGAAATCTTGTTCACGCCGGCATTGCTTCACTCTTGATGGAGAAAGGTTTTAACACGGAGGTGGAGATTTCCGCTGAAATCGACGTTGACGGTGAAAAATATACGTTAAGGGGCAGGGTCGATGCTTTGAAGAGGGATGAGGGTCTGGTCGTCGAGATTAAAACAGCGCGTTCAGCTCAGGATGTTCCAAAGGAGCATCACGTTAGTCAGTTGAAAATTTATCTCGAGATTTTAAATTACGATTACGGAACACTCGTTTACATCACCCCCGAAAAGATCGTGGAATTCCTAGTTAGGAGAGAAGGCATAAATCTAAAGTCTCTCGTCAAGACTCTCTTGGAGGACGCGGATCATCCGAAATACGAGTGGGAATGTAGCTATTGCGTCTTTAAGAGGCTGTGTCCTTTTTCCCTAGAGAGAAGGGAGTAAAGATATAACATCCTACGCGAATATGTATGTGTGCATGATGATCTCGGGAGACCTGAAAACCCGTGATGAAGGTCTTGAGTTCTGATCTTAATCAGTCTCTATAATTGTGTCTAGTCTTGAATAACCAACGTTATTTCCTCCCCAAACGGTACTTTACAACGTTGTCCCTCAATTCCGCTGTTAGCCCCCGATCCCTGGATAATTTGGAGAGAATCGAGTTGACCGTCACCGTCCCCAATATTATGTTTTCAATGCTCAATTGTGATCCCAGGGTTTCAAGGATCTTTGCTACTAATTCTTCAAGCGACAGCGATTGTAGGCTGAGATATTCTATTGTAAACTCCTCTATCTTCCTAAGCCTATCGAGGTTGAGGTCGATGAACTCTTCCAACTTCTTGCTGTTAACGAAGGGACCGTGGCTGAGAATGCCTGAATAACCGTCTTCAGCATATTTTCGGGCTTTCTCTAGGGCTTTTACAGCTAGTTCGATGTTGAAATGATAAGGTATTCCAACTCTTGCTAGGAGTTTGTCTCCGAACACTGAGTCCGCGACAAATATTGCGTCTTCTATAGTCAACCCTAGGAGCCCTGGTGAGTGTCCTTTGAGGTCGACCAGTTCTCCGCAAAAGTCTCCAAGCTTGAATTCTTCACTAACGATTCTCACAGAGTTCCTTTGTAGCTCGATGCGTTTTAATCCAATTAGGAGCGGTAGTTGGTTGAATCCATATGTTAACGCGTTTCTAACTTCACTATTCACCATACTACTATACTCTTCAGCCGCGACAAACACTCTCCTTGGGTTTAGAATACTTAAGGCTTCGATATGATCGTAATGAGTGTGGGAGAGAAGGACATCGTATTCGCTGACGCCAAGCCTGGATAGGGATTCTTTCAAGACGACCTCGCGGCTAGCCAGCATTCCCGGGTCAACAACCCAGTTGTAGTCCGAGCATTTAATAACAATGGTGTTCGGGCTCCCTGGGATTACGTAAACGTTCTTCATAACGGTTTTATACATGTGGAATCATCCTAGTCGGGTTTTGGAGGAGCTCTCGAGGGTACTACGTACTTATACATTATTAAGAGCACAATGGCGAAGAGTAGAACAGATAGAGAGGAAAGCAATAAGTCCTCTTCAACACCCATTATCGAAGACCTGACAACATCTCGTATAGACACTATGAAGCCTACCTCAGCGAGTGCGACCACATATATCTCTGGCCTTTGCTTAGCGATGATAGCGCTTCTAACGATTTCGACATAAACAAATAGAAATACTACCTCATTAGCCATATTTTGTATTAGTGAAAAGTCGAGAGAGTTGAAACCTGTCAAGAGAAAGTATACATCTCTCAGTATGATACCAAGGGTAACAGCTAGAATCAAGCTCGTCATTAAAATAATCACTGAGTTTATCACACTAATCAATCTTTTCCCAAATCTCAACACTTTATCTGTTTTCTCGAAACTCATTAGAAACACATCAATATAGTATTTTTCACTAGTGATTAAAAACCATTATCAGAGTTTTTTCACAACTTTCACTTTATCTAGGGGTTTAACATTAATTATGCTAGAGGCGTCTCCTTGATTTACAGCGATTTCGAAAAACCCCCATGAATTAATATAGCAGGCGAACTCTCCTGGTTCAACATCGCCGAAGGTGTTAACCATCGTGCATTCGACCCTGCTATCACTCGACTCGACCAATAGTCTATCCCCCAGCCTTATCCCAACGCTCTGCAGTACTTCTTTCCCAGCGTACAGGGAGATGTTTCCAAACACATCGATGCCTAGTACAACGGCTTCAAATAACTCCTGACCCGGGTTTACCTCCGGGTCCTTTATGGCGAGGGTTAATATGCTGTTCGGAGAGACACGGATCCCTAGCTGCTGGATGGGTATTCCTCTGCTCAGCCATGCTGCTATTGGTGCAAACACGTCTCTTCCGTGAAAAGTGCTTGAAATATTTGGAAGAATGTAGGGTGACTTAGAGATGTCGTATGCTTCTACTATTCCATCCTTCAAGGCGAGGAGCGATAATACTCCATTATCGGGTCCAACGAGATAGTAGTTTCTGGTCTTGATTACTAATGCTCTTCTCTGGGTCCCAACTCCCGGATCTACCACGGTGACAAAGATGGTATTTGGGGGAAAATACTTGGCTGATACCAGCAAATTCACAGCAGCCTCGAGGATGTTGTGTCTTGAAACTCCATGGGTTAAATCCAGGATTTCTGCTTGAGGATTAATGGATTTAATCACACCCTTCATCACTCCTACGTATGGGTCTTTGTAACCGAAGTCTGTTTGGAGAACTATTAGCATGGATAGACACCTGCTACAGGTTTATTTTAGTCTGAATATGATTTTAATAATAGCCGGGGATGTATACGATGGGCGGGCTGAGAAGTGATGACCCATTGTAGCTTTTAAAACCCGGCTCCTCAACGGCTTATTAAGAGACTTGTTTCATAATTCTTGTCTGAGCCCGATGAAATACAGCGGATAAACCGATGGATGATGACTCACTTGGTTGAGGGCTTCGTTAAGGTTTAAATACCGTTAAAATAGTTTCAATAATCCTTGAATGGGCCCGTAGCTCAGCTTGGTGGAGCGCCCGGCTGATAACCGGGAGGCCCGGGGTTCGAATCCCCGCGGGCCCACTTGAATCGCTTTTACTCGATCTCTTTGAAAATTCCTCCAGGTATTGATGCAAGAATGAAGTCTCCATATTCAACTGCGAATTCTCCTTTAATTAAAACGATGTCCGGTTGTGTTGTTCTGAAAGGCGTTCGAAATAGTATTTCACCTATTAATGGCTGTTGTTTTAACGGAGGTCTGAGGTCGTAGATCGCAATATCCGAAATCGACCCTTTACTTATCAATCCCTCATCTAAACCCAATAGCCTGTAAGGCTCGCGAAGTTTAAGGGAAATTATTTTGGGATCGTCCCTACTTGACGCGAAGATGGCAGCTGGGGAAGGGGATTCAAGTTCCCTAGCATCTAGGATCATGCAATCTCCCCTAATGCTTTCTGGCCGACAGAATATGTTTTCTCTTAATCCTATGAAGTTGTCGTTGAAATAGAGCTTATCGTTCTCTTTTTCAACGTATAAGATACCATTGTAGTGTGGGATCGACCCCTTCTCATGCATGATAACAAGTTGGAGATTGTGCTCTCTTGCAATCTTGTTGAAGATATCTGGGAATTCGGTATCTACTATAGGGAGGGAGATCCCCATTGAATAGAACGATGCTAGAGCGTATAGTGCTATTATCTCCAATTCGGTCTTTGAGTAAACCGATAGGTCCGGTTTCACAAGCCCTCTAAAAGGGTACTCTACACCTTTCACCAGCAACCCGTACCCATGAATTGCGTAGGCTTTATACTCGAAATCATATACAACATCGCTTAATTCGTACTCCGGCGGGGGTTCTTCCCCAGTATCGCTTATCTTCCCGCCTTCTATGAAGACAAATCCCTTACTAATGCCTTTCGCGCCTTGGTAGTAAATATTTCTTAGTAAAATCCTGCTTTGACCATTCACTATTATTCACCACTAAGGAGATATGATGATCAACAATTTAATGATTTACATGAAGAGGGGTCGCTTCAGTATTTAACTCCCTCTCGCATGATAGCATATTGGTGTCTGCTTGAGGCAGATGATTAAGCCAACCTATGCTCCGGAATGGGGGAGCGGCGGAGTCTTCGGCCTCCTATATCATAAACACGTAGTCTACTACACCCTGGCAATGGAGGGCGAAGCGCATTTTCACCACGATGATGGTGCAGAGATAGTATATCGTTTTGAACAGCTGGGGAAAGGTCCAGCCTCGGGCGGGGATACCTACAATGCAGTAGATTACGTCGACGATAAAATCTACTTCGGAGGATGGGTTCATAAGCCCGCTGTCTTCAAGGGAAGGATAGATAATGCAGGGGAGATCGATTTCAGAAACAAGTATTCCCACGTTCACGAATACGATATTAGTGAACGGAGAATACGTTTGATCTGGAGTGAGAGCGTTCACCACGAGTACGAGTGGGCGGGCGAAGTCTCGCAAATAATTTACGACCCTCTGGACGATTCCTTATTGATAGCCAGAGCCGATGGGATGAGGAACCTCGGCATCTACAGAATCGACAGGCATTCAGGTCAAGCCGTCGAGGTTAGCAATGTTCCCGCTTTGAAAGGGGCATTGTTTCAAGAATATGCGTGCTTCGATCTCCAACCTAATTGGAAAAGAGGGGTCGACGGTGTTCAATGTGTCGACCTTGTCGAAAAGAAACTGGTTAAACACTTCATAGAGGATTGGTCGAAGATCAGCGTGGACGGCTTCCCAGTAGAGGGAAGGGGGAGCGGGTATGCGATCTCAGCCTACGTTCGATACTGGCATTTCTTCAGAGGTGGTATTCTAGTTGGAAACCCTATTGAGCCCGAAATTGAAAAGCCAAGGTTTGTGAGAATGTTCGATTTCCCAGGCACACCCTATGCTCCACACAGGAGCAACGCGTTACCAGTGGGTGGAGGAGTACTCGCGGCTTTCAACGCCTATAGCCACGGATATCTCCACGTAGGGGTGGAGGGGAGGGCGAAGGCTAGATTGTTTAACTCCATAGTTGGACCCTCAACAATCGTTTACATTACGCCTCCAACCGCCAGGATAGTCGCAAGCCTGGGTGCTCGAATAACTAGTATGGCTAAAAAGAGTGATAGCATACTGATTGGGGTAAGCAACACCCCCAATCTCGGAGGCAAGGACGCAACTCCATTGGAAACGGGCTGGAGGGAAATCATACAATGGAGAGAAGACAGTCTCCTGGGCTCAAAACCCCCTTCAATAGCCTTCAGGATCCTAGGGGAGGGCGTATTGGATAATGTTTTCGGAGGAATCCCGTTGACAGGATACAAGGAGAAAACCGTGAGAATATATTCTTCCAAGCTTAATTCATTGAGAATAATTGAGTATGATGTAGGATTGCCTCCTATGAGGATCGATGAGGAAAGGATCGATCTAGTTGAAGGTTGGAATCGCGTAGACTTGTCAAATCACTCGAACATCGTATCGTTCAAGCTCGACTCAGCAGACCAAAGCTCAGTCATCTATATTGAATTGAGCTAATGCAGTACTGTTTTTACTCAACCGATTCCTATATATTTCCATGACTTACAAATAATATGGTGGTGTAATCATGAAAGGTTGGTGGGGAAGAATCCTACACGTGGATCTGTCGTCTGGGAAGACCAGAGAGATTAGGCTCGATCCTAGCGTATATGCCGAGTATATTGGAGGCAGAGGATTAGCGGCTAGATTACTATGGGATTTCGTGCCCCAAGGCGCTGACCCGTTATCACCCTATAACGCTCTAGTATTCGCTAATGGACCCTTATCGGGACTACCTTTACCGAGCAGCGGCAAGATACAGGTAGCATCGAAGAGTCCGTTGACGAATGGTTATGGAGACGGTAATCTAGGAAGCATGGCTTCTTATCACCTTAGGAGAACCGGCTACGATGCAATCGTAGTTACAGGGGCGTCTCGGAAACCAGTTTATATATATGTTGAGAACAACAAGGCAGAGATTCATTCAGCGGAGGATATATGGGGGAGGAACGCTTTTGACGCAGAGGACATCCTATTGAAGACTCATGGGAGGAATACGGGTGTTCTACTCATTGGTCCTGCTGGGGAAAACATGGTTAGATATGCTACGATAGTTTCGCAGAAGGGTCGGAGTGGGGGGAGACCTGGAGTAGGTGCTGTGATGGGCAGTAAGAAGCTGAAAGCCCTAGTCGTGAAAGGCACTCTGGAGCCAGAGATCGCGAACCCTGAGGAGTTGAAAAAACTTAGTGAGGAAGCCTACAAGAGCGTGACTCAAAGCGATAATTACGACTACTGGATTCGCCAGGGGACTATGTCAACTATTGTTTGGAGTAATCAAAACAGTGTTTTGCCCACTATGAACTTCAGGGAAGCAGTCTGGGAACTCTACGAGACGATAAGCGGCGACTTGATGGAGAAGCTTAAGGTTGAGAGAAAGGGATGTCCATACTGCAACATGCAGTGTGGAAATGTGATTGAAGACGAGCTTGGCGAGAAAAGCGAGCTCGATTACGAGAACGTTGCCATGCTGGGTAGCAATATACTGCTCCCCGATTTGAAGCGCGTTGCAGAGATCAACAAGATTGCAGACCTTATGGGGGTTGACACGATAAGCCTTGGAAGTAGCATAGGGTTTGCGATGGAGGCGAGCGAGAAAGGACTGATAAGGGAAAGACTTGAATGGGGAGATTATAAGTTGATCAGGGAGCTGGCGCTCGACACTTCATACAGAAGGGGGCTTGGGGATTATCTCGCTGAAGGAGTTATGAGGATGGCATGGGGCCTTGGAAAGGAGGCTATGGAGTTTGCCATGCATGTTAAAGGATTAGAAGTATCTGCATACAACTGTCACGCGGCCCCGGGGATGGCGTTGGCGTATGGAACATCTTCGATAGGTGCTCATCACAAGGATGCTTGGATAATAAGTTACGAGGTCCGAACAGACAGGTTATCTTACTCTCATGAAAAAGTAGAAAGGCTTGTATTCCTGCAAAACATCAGAGGCGGAATGTTCGAAAGCCTTACCACGTGCAGGTTGCCATGGGTTGAGGTCGGCTTAAATCTTGAATACTATCCAAAGTTCCTCTCAGCTGTTACCGGAATCTCTTGGACTCTCGACGATATGAGCCAAGTAGCGCAGAGGATTTACACGTTGATCAGAGCTTTCTGGATTAGAGAACACGCTGGCTGGAACCGGATGATGGACTATCCGCCCGCGAGATGGTTTAAGCATCCACTGACTAAGGGACCGTATGCGGGATCTAGATTGGATCCTGCAAAGTATGGAGAGATGCTCAACTACTACTATAAGTTAAGAGGGTGGGATGACAACGGTGTTCCGCTGAAATCTACCCTGGAGCGATTAAACTTGTCTTTCACAATCCCGGTGCTTGAAAACCTAGTTGAATTGAAATGATTTTTTAACAATCCACATTACTCATCAATAAAGGGGGGCTCACTTGCTCTTATTGATCGATGAAGTTGAATTGAATGGATCTTCTCACAAGGTTGTCAAAATTAGAGGTCGAATTACTCGTGGCTTAGGCGAGGGAGCATTCTATGTTGCTAAATATATGGATGAATTTGAGAGAGCACTGGGCTTTAAACCGTTTCAAGGAACCTTGAACATAGAGCTTGTTGAGGCATTAGAAGACATGTCAAGGTGTAGCGGAGTAGTTGTAAATCCGCCAACGCCGGAGCACGCCCCCGTTCTCGCATACAGAGCCTTCATCGGTGACGGAGTAGACGTATTCGTCGTTAAGCCTTTTAAGACAAAGCATGATTCGAAAATAATTGAGATAGTTTCGAAACACAGGCTGAGAGATCTTCTCGGATTAAAAGACGGGGACATCGTTGAAGTTTCAATAATTTGTAACGATTAAACCCTTCTAAATGAGTTGGACGCTCCTGAGATATGTTTCAATATCTTCTATTTGACTAACCGTTCTAGATACTAGAGCATTGTAGAATCCAGGGTAGGTCAGCAATAAGGTCGTGAGCAATATTAACACTCCTGTGAAAATTGCTAATACGATGTTAGCGGTTCTCGTCCGAGCTTCTTGCTTCTCTTTTCCAGCTGTACCGAAGAATATGATATAGAATAATTTCATGTAAGAGATCAATCCAATAGTGCTGGCTACGATCATTGCTATGGCTGATGCAACATTATATTGGAAGAGAGCTTCATAGAGGAGTAATTTGCTGAGGAATCCTGGAAGAGGTGGTATACCTGCTAGAGTCATGATGGAAGCCGTTAGAGCCGTCGAGGCAACAGGGTGTTTGAATCCGAGTCCACTTATGTCTTCGAGGCTTCTCGAACCAGTTGCCTTAATGAAAACGCCGCTCGAGAGGAATAGGACTGATTTCGCCAGCGAGTGAACGATAGTGTGGTAAATGAAGGCGGAAAGGCCGAGCACCGTTCCTGTTGAAGCAGCCATGAATAGGAACCCGGTATTCATTACTGTCGAGTAAGCGATCAGTCTCTTCAAGTCTTTTTGAATATTCATGAGAAGAGCTCCGATAATAGCTGAGCATGTCCCAGTGAACATGAGGATAATGGATATAGCATTCTTCAGAGTTTGGACCTCTGGGCTAATGTTTCCACCAAGAACAATATACATGAATTTGTATAGGGACACACCGCCTGTGTTTATGACAAGCCCGCTCAAGAGTGCTGAGATAGGAGTGGGGGCGGCTGGGTGCGCATCGGGTAGCCAGAAATGGTTTGGAAATACCCCGCTCTTAATAGTAAACGCCCAAGCCATTAATACGAGACCTATTCCGAGGGACCACAAGTAGGCTTCCGCGGGAACTCCAGTTATTGAGAAGTATTGGCCACGAATCTTCCACGCCAAATCCACGATGTTTAGGGTTCCATAGGCATTATAGAGGAGTGCACAGGCGACGAAGTAGAGTGTTGTGCCCATTGCTCCAACGAAGGCGTATTTTAAGCCCGAGACTATAGCGTATGCTTTGCTTCTATAGTACATTACAAGCGAGTATGAAGAAACGCTCGTTACCTCAAGCATGACGAATAAGTTGAAGAAGTCGGCTGTCAGAATTACGCCCATTAACCCTGCCTCCGCGCCCAAGAGTAGAATAGTGTACCATAATTCACCCCCGTCTCGTATATATTCTATACTGTAGATGAAGATAAGGGTAAGGACGAGAGCAGTCGTGAAAGCTAATATGGCGTTTACTCTATCCAGGATGTAAATAATGCCTATTGGAGGAGGCCAGCCTCCTGCTTTGAAAACTACCGGCTTATCTTCGGTGTAGGCAGTCATTAAGAGTCTGGCTGAAACTATCAACGTCACTAGGCTGAAAACTGTGCCGTAGTAAACACTGATCCCTCTCCTCTTAAGAATGCTTGAGGCCAGTGGAGCGGAGAAAGCTCCGATAGTTGGAATAAATGGGACCATTCCGATTAACAAGTAGTCCAGGTTCATTCAAACCACCTAATCGAAGATTTTTACAGCAGCCCTCTCAAACTCCTCGCTGATGATCACCCTAGCCTCCTCGGGAGATGTTGTTGTCACGTTTATCCAGTTCACGTAGAAATATCCGTCTTTCTCGTCTACAACTACTGTTCCAGGAGTGTTTGTGATCGAGGAGGCTACGAGGAGCCTAGCCCAATCGCTTTGGGCCTTTAATGGAATCTTCACGATGCCCGGGTTTATTTCAAGAGTGAATATTCTTTTCACAACATCCATGTGAGCTTTAAACTCAATTATTGTGATGTATTTTACAAAGTAAGCCATCAATGTTAGCAGGCGTTTGGGTTGCCAGAGTTTTCCCTCGTTTTGAACAATATAGGGTGTAATGAAATAACTGCATAATGCAGCGACTATCGTCCCTGTAACAGCGTCGTAAATTGTGATGCTACCTGAGAACAAAATGTAAACAATGAATACTATTAAGGCTACAGCAACGTGCTTGATCATTCCTTCACCGCCTCCTCGCTGAAGTATTTCACTACAGTTTTAGCATCGGTCGAGCCTGTAATGCGGAATGCTTGAATGATTCCGAAGGCAATTAGAGCGTTAACCGCCATGCTGATGACTATTCCTGTTAACACTAACGCCTGAGGCAGAGGGTCAACCGCATGTTGCCTCAAGTACTCGAGGTTTTCCAGACTCAGCTGGGTTAGAACAGGTGGTACAGCTGGCTGGACGAACCTGTACCCTATGAGTATGAAGGTCAGATTAGCTGTGTCGCTGAGAATCGTTAACGCTATGAGCTTCTTGGTCAAACTCCTCCTGTAGATTATTCCGTAGATTGAAATAACGGTATTCACAAGTAGCATTATCAATACCATGGACCATGCGAAAACGTCTTCGCTCATGCCACCACCTCCTCACGAATCTCCTCCTTGTAAACGTGCTCGAAAGTGGATAAGTACAGGAAGACAGCAGTGAACCCCGAGCCCACGGCCAAGTATTCAAACAAGTTGTAGAAAAACAAGCTCCCGCTCAACAAAACACCACCGACCTCTGCAGGGTAAAGGGATGTATTGGTGACAAGCTCGAGACCCCTTATCACCGGGAGGACAGCCGTTAAGCCTATGCACGTCATCGCCGTGCTCCTCGCGATCACCAGTCTCGTGGAAGTAACACCTGCACTGAGGAGGCGTGTTATCGAGAATGTTGGGATGAGTAGTATGGAAGCCACTGCTAAGGTGGATCCTCCTTGGAATCCTCCGCCAGGTGTTAAGTGTCCGTGCAGAGCTATAGACGCCGATACGCTGATTATTAGTAGTGCAACTATCTTTGTCCCGTTTCTCGAAATCCTTGTCAAACCTAATGGCTTGCCTTCTTTCGGCGGCTCTCTTGTAAGCCTAAATATCGATAATCCTCCAACTATTGCGAGGAAAAACACTGCGGACTCGTAAATAGTGTCTAAGCCTCTGTAATCCCAAACAATTGCTGTAACTGCCTCGGGGCTTTTCGAGGAATAGTTCCCAAAATAAGAGTTTTCAATGTAGAATAGCCCTAAGGGTTTTAACTCCTTCACTGGTTCAACCAACTCCATGTAAGAGATCGCGAGAGCTATCAATAGTGAAACGGCAAGAATTACGAATAAGATGATCATTCTTCTACCCACTTCTCTCGCCTCCATCGAACCTCTCCGTTTTACTAACTATGTAGACGAGTAGCGCTGAGTAAATGCCCACGGATACAGCTATGTATGCCAGGAGTACGTCTGGGGCTACAAATAGCTGTAAGATGATGCTGTAAGCGATGCTTTGCCCAGCCGAGAAAACTATGGCTTTCAACAAATCCTTCTCAGTTATCGCTAGGAATACAAATGCTATTGCTAGGAGGCTGGCAAAGGATAGCAGTAAGTGGATAAGAGTGATCAATGCGAGTCCTCCTCCAAATGATCTACCGTGGGCTTCCATTGAACGGTTTTAGATTTGTGAGCAGCATAAGCCAACACGTGACTCCCCACAGGGGCAACTATTAGGATTATTATTCCTGTGACGAAAGCGCCTCCGGCCACCATGTATTTAGCGGGGAAATCATCTAGGGAGAGAACTAGTAGGGATATGCCCAGAAGGGGTAGGAAGGCGCCATATACTGCTCCTATAGTTGCTGCATGCAGCCTTACATAAAAGTTGGGAAACCTGAGGAGGCCTATGGAGGCTAGGAGGTCAAAAACCCCTCCTGCGAAAAGTAGTATTGATCCTATCCAGAATAAAAATTGGTCAAGCATTACTCTCCCACCTCTTTAGAGATCAAGTGCTTGGAAATAAAGACATCTAAAAGATACGCCCAAAGAGCAAGAACGATCGAAGGAGCAATGAGAAGAGGGGTGCGGTAGTATAGAGCTATTATGATGAGAAACACTGCTAGGTCGAAAGCTATGCAGTCCACGGCGAGAACCATGTCGGGGATGGTGGGCCCTTTTACAAGCCTTACAGCATATAACACGACAGCGGCAAGGTATAATGGAGCGCTTGCAAGCAATACTAACGTTAAGTCAACCATTGAATCGGCACCCTTTAATTTTAAAAAAGGCATGGGTAAATAAATCATCCCGTTAATGGCGGACTATATGGTTGAGAAGGCTGTCGAGATAAGAGATTTCACCAAGAGGTTTGATAAGACAGTCGCCGTAGATGAATTGAATCTTGATATTTATGATGGAGAGATATTTGGCCTACTCGGCCCGAACGGTTCAGGGAAGACAACGACATTGTTAACGATTTCGACTGTCTACAAGCCCACGAGTGGAGATATTTTAGTCTATGGTCACAGTGTTGTTAGAGAAGACTACGTGGTGAGGAAGCTCATTGGCATTGCTTTCCAGGAGCCTAAAGCCATGTGGATAGACAAGCCTTGGGACCTCCTCCTCTGGCATGCTAAGATCTCGGGCTATAGTAGTAGTGAGGCTAAATCGGTTGTTAAAGATGTAATGGAGGAGCTCGGGTTGTGGGAGCATAGGAACAAGTATTTCTACCAGCTGAGCGGGGGAACTAGGAAGAAGGTGGAGCTGGCCAAAGTGTTGATTCAAAAACCAAGGCTTGCAATTCTCGACGAGCCCACTGCGCAGGTGGACGTTATTACTAAACACGTGCTCTGGGGGATCATCAAGAAGATGAGAGATAATGGCACGACAATAATAATTGCCACTAACGACATGTTCGAGGCTGAAAGGGTTTGCGAGAGGATAGGAATAATCTACAGGGGTAAGCTGAGGAAAGTCGGCAGTATCGACGAGCTAAAGGACACGATCCCGGGGGGAGACATCTTAGAGATCACCATCGAGGAGCAACACTTATCCACTAGTTTGATCAACGATTTATCGGTATATGGGAAGACGGAAGCCAACAACAACGTGATCCGGATATTCATGAATAAAGGCGAGGAGAAATCGCTGGAAATCCTGGAATATTTGAGGAAGAGGGGCGTTTCTGTAAAGAGGATAATGATTAAGGAGCCAACGCTCGACGACGTCTTCATGTATATAACAGGTGCTAAACTGAGGGAATAGTTTAATGTTAGAGGTTGCGAGAAACGTATTAAGAGTCGTTGAATGGGATTTAATGAAGCTTAGAAGGCAGAAAGCCTTCATAGCCATGAGGACTGCGTGGTTTGTTATACAATCCCTTGTGTTTGGATATGCAATATCGAGACTCGCTCGTCCAGACATAGGCGTCGATTACTATAACTTCTACTTATTAGGCCTCTACTCAGCCCTTCTGTACTCAGCAAGCATTGCTAGAGCTTACGTGATAGCAGACGAGTTCGATGATGGCATAATAGATTATCACCTATCGCTACCCGTAAAGAGAAGCATTCTCGCCATTGGACGAGTTCTAGGAGGCTCGATATCGACCCTCGCGTTCACAATCCCAATGATGATGTTCATACTACTTCTCATAGGACGCATAGACCTCCCGAGCCTTTTAATATCGGTTGCATCAGCTTTCGCATTCTCAACAGGCGTCGTGAGCTTCGTCGTCCTAGTTGTCATGAAGCTTAAATCAACTGATACCACGGACATATTTTTCGGCACCATAGACGCAATACTGGTGAGGCTGAGCTCAATCTTTTACCCCTTACCGATCATAAAGGCCATAGGTATCGAAGCTTATTACTATTCAGCCCTCATGAATCCCCTAACGCACTTCGCTGATTTTCTCAGAGCCCTTCTCATACCTGGGTATACTCTAACACAGTTTTCCCCCGTCGAATCCCTCTTCTACGTGCTCGGCCTAAGCCTCGGCCTCCTAGTAGTCGCGATTGAGCTGTTCGAGAAAAAGCTCGAGGCAGGTGGTGTGAAGTGAGAGCAGAGGTGTTGAACATACTTCTCATTGCAAGGAGGGATTTAGCAAGGTTTTGGCGCTACAAGTATTGGCTCGCTGGTCAAGTAGCTATGAACCTGGCTGACATACTGATTTTCGGCTTGATATTCAACGGAGTAGTGAATAGGCAGCTCATCCCTGATTATGTTCGATTCGTAACCCCAGGGATTTTATGCCTATCATTATTCATTTCCTCCTTCAGTATTGGGAGAGAAGTTGGCGTCGAATTGAGGAGAGAGGTGACTCACTACCTCTTGACTCTGCCGGTTCGAAGGGAGAGCTTGATTATTGGTAGGTTGTTGGGAGGTGCTTTGAGAGGATTGATGTATCAAGCGGGCTTCCTCTTGTTCGCCACCATAATCCTTACAGTGCCGACTCCGAGGGGATGGGCTTACATATTACCAACGTCTTTCCTGGTAGCATTAACCATGTCCAGCATATCGATCTCTCTTTCAACCGTGACCAGGGATTTCAATCTGCAGGCAACGATTAGATCCCTCACCTACTACATGTTGTTCTTTGTCTCCAATATTTTCTACCCGCAGGCTGTAATAGCTTTGAGGCTGGGCCCCCTCGCACCGATCGTTAACTACTCCCCGCTCACAATGGCTACTAATATTTACAGGTGGGCGTTCCAGTACGATGTTTCCATAGACCCATTATATAACTTTATAGGTCTCACTTTATGGAGCGCGATCATAGCGATACTAGCGTACAGGCTATATATTAGGAATTTGCTCAGGGATTGATAATCAGCCAAATATTAATATATTGTGAAACGAATATGATACGTTGGGGCCGTTTTATGAAGGTTAAACAGCTGACTCCAATAGTATCCATAGCTACCCCACTGGCATTCATAACCTTGGCAGCAGCACTCTCCGGTTGGTTCAACCTGTTGGACAACGCGTTAAGCGACCTGGGGCATGCTACGAAGAGCAACGTAGCTATCATATTCAACCTCGGACTCTTAATAGGGGGATTTCTACTTTACACGACCTCCCTTATCGCCTCAAGAGTTGAGAGGGGATTTAGGATCCTAATGGGTTCAGCGGGCTTCTCCCTAGCCTTAGTGGGAGTCTTCGATGAGGTTTATGGGCTGGCTCATTTCATAGTTTCAATCATCTTCTTCATAATCCTCCTATCATTCCTCGTATACTACTCGTCGAGAACGGATGGATGGAGGAGGAATGCATCCCTAATAGGAATAATCGCGTCCATCACAGGGTGG
Source organism: Thermosphaera sp. (assembly GCA_038827615.1). Lineage (NCBI taxonomy): Archaea > Thermoproteati > Thermoproteota > Thermoprotei > Desulfurococcales > Desulfurococcaceae > Thermosphaera > Thermosphaera sp. The sequence goes on along the minus strand of JAWBNK010000001.1, from coordinate 967,691 downwards.
GCGTTGCACTTCACAGTAAGAGCTCCCCGGGGAGCAGCCATTCCGGAGCTAATATCCATCTTCGCTGTGATACCATTCTATCTCGACGTTTACATGGAAGGGTTTAAGAAGGAATAAATTAAAAACCCTTAAAGCTCTATCCATAAGAGTAGATGTTTAACAGGGTGAGTGGAGTGTCCGCGCAGAAGAAGGCTAAGCCGGAGAAGCAAGTAAAGGAGAAAGAGGCTGGAGAGGCAAAAATACACTTAGCCAACATCTACCAGCCCACAGAGGATATTCTCAAAAGACTTGAGAAAGAAGTAAAGAAGAGCGATGTCAAATACTATACACCCTACACTCTCGCAAACCAGTTGAACATCAAGATCAGCGTAGCCAGGAGGATTCTGAGGGAAGCCGAGAGGAAAGGCATTCTCACTCTCTACAGCGGCGGGCGCAGAACACCAATATACATCCCAGCCCGGTAAAGAACATATTCAAAGATTTTAAACCCAAACTTCTATCAAAATAACCTGGCGCGGCGGTCGTCTAGCCTGGACTAGGACGCCGGCCCCCCAAGCCGGAGATCCCGGGTTCAAATCCCGGCCGCCGCAATAATCTTCCCTCTTCCCACAATATTTTACCCTGCCTGCGGGTGGAAAAAATCGTGAGGACATGGTCTTATCGGGATAATCCGAGATACTTTTTGATGATAGGAATACTTGAGTAAAGATTCTCCAAGCTTCACGGGTCAATGGTCGGGTTAGGTATTTGGAATCAAAAGGCCTGATTAGTTCCTGAGGATGAAAAAGCCATTGGTTTATTGCCTTACAGTGTGGCTAGGACGATTAAAACTAGAATGGAATAAAGTTAATTCGTACAGAAGAAATTATATTCTCTGGTTTCCCTGGGTTTTCAAAGAAGGATTCGTATGTATGATTTGAGACAAACGTTAATTAATCTCGGCATTCAGGATAATTATGTGCGAATCTTTATGAGATTTAAGACATTGCTTGCTTGCGTATTGTTGCTGGGGTTTTTCGCAACGTCCACGGGCTTGAGCTTGAACGTTACTATCGGGGAGGACATTAGCACATATGAAGTAATAGGATGCGTGGATATAACTGCTCAAGGTAGTTACAGGCTTTTTACGAACATTACAGGGCTCCAAGACAGTAAGGACTACTGTATAAGAATCACTGCGAGCAACGTGGTAGTGGATGGCGCCGGATACTCGCTCACGGGAGCTGGTGTCGGCATAGGGATCTACGTCATAGACGGGTTCAACATCACGTTGACGAACCTTCATATATCCAGCTATCACTGCGGGATAGATCTCCTCGGGCCTGTGTACGCGTCAATTTTCAACAACACGCTAACTGGGATAAATGGTGAGGGACTAGGGCTCCTGGACTCGAACTATAATAAATTATTCTACAACACCTTTATGAACATTAGTGGAGAAGCAGTCTCCTTGGTGGACTCGGACAATAATACTGTTAACCACAACCTCATAGCGTATTCAAAAACGGGCATATACCTGGACAGCTCGGACAACAATAAAATATTCAACAACTCAGTCTTCAACGCGAGCGAGCAGAGCGTATACCTCTGGGGGTCGAGGGATAACTTGATCTATAACAACTTGTTCAATAGCACTACCAACTGGGCCATCTCAGTCACACACTATAATGATTGGAACGCTAGCCTACAACCGGGAGTAAACATCATCGGTGGGAGCTTGATGGGGGGTAATGCCTGGTTCAACCCGGATGGATTCGGATTCTCGGAGACGTGTGGGGACGGCGATAGAGACGGGGTTTGCGACACTCCCTTCGTACTCGAGGAGAACAATATCGATTATCTGCCTTTAAAATACGTTGAGACGTTGTTGACTACTACGTTGACAACCCCTACCCCCACTCTAATCACCTTTACAACTACCACATTGGAAACGACAACTCCATACTCTTCTACGACACTTCATGAGACAGCTACTAGCCCACTGCCACTTAGTGGGGAGGGAGGTAGTAACGGGTCAGTAATTATAGTTGTAGCTGTCGCCACGGCTTCAACAGCATTAATTATTCTCTACGCCTCAAGGAAGAGGAGAAGTAGCGGGCATTAAAGATTTGCCGCGGATGCTCGAATCTTTCGTGAAGAGAGGGATCTCTGCACCACGCTTGATAAAGGAGGTTTGCTCGCGCATCCTTACGCGGATTCTTGAGACCTCACGCTAAATAAGAGATTTCTGCCCGCGCTATCGGTCACGGAGATTCAAGGCTCGGGCCCGATTTCTCAACGCGCTCTAAGCCCAGCTGTTTAGAGGGTTCTTTGAGGGGGTTGGATATTGAAGAAACGACGGCGTGTTAGGTTGTCCTAATATATAAGGTTGTTTTAGCATTAATTAGACATGGTGGAATGATGGATTTACTCCGTCGAGACCCCTTCTTCAAAGACATATATGACATCACGAATGATCTCCCACGGTTTAAGACCTATGTTAGCGGTGAGTGGAGGTATGGAGAAGACTACTATCCAGTGACCACACCGATAGATGGCTCCAAGATAGCTTTCGCACCAGTATCCTCATTTGAAACGATCGACGGGTCCCTGGGTCTACTATACGATAAGGGCAGGTGGTCGATAAGGGATACTCCAGGCTTCAAGAGGGTGAGAATAGCCCAGAGAATAGCTGACCTGCTGGAGCAGCATGCGGAAGCTTTCGTCGAAGCTCTTGTTTACAACTCGGGTAAAACGTATCAACAAGCCAGGGGCGAGGTTGCGGCGAGCATTTCCAGACTCCGCGACGCCTCTCTCGACGCGAGAAAGATTGAGGGGGAGTATTTGCCCGGGGACTGGGATTCCTCGACCCTTGAAACCGAGGGCATAGTGAGGAAGGAGCCCTACGGGGTGGTCCTCGGCATAATACCTTTCAACTATCCATTGTTCGATGCGGTGTCCAAGTTCACTTACTCCATGATAGCGGGGAATGCAGTGATCTTAAAGCCTCCCTCCGCCGACCCGCTACCGGTTATAATGTTTGCTAAGGTAGTAGAGGAGAGCGGATTCCCGAAGACGGCTTTCTCCATCGCCAGCGTTCCGGGGAGAGAGGCGGATAAACTCGTATCTGATCAAAGGATCTCAGTGATAAGCTTCACAGGGAGTAGCTCGACTGGTAAACAAGTTCTCAGGAGCGGGGGCATTAAACAGTACATCATGGAGTTGGGTGGAGGAGACCCTGCTGTAATCCTTTCAGACGCAGATATTCCGAAATCCGCTAGCCTGGTCGCAGCCGGAATCTACAGCTATGCGGGGCAGAGATGTGATGCTATAAAGCTCATTCTAGTTGAAAACCCGGTTTACAATGACTTCAAGGATTCATTAATCAAGGAGTTGAGCAAAGTAGTCGTTGGAGACCCGCGGAGGCAGGAGACTACGATGGGCCCGTTGATCAGTAGGGATGCGGTTGACAAGGCTCTCGAAGCTGTGAGGAACGCCGTGTCACATGGGGGAGTAGTTTTATACGGTGGAGAGAGACTCGGCGATACGTACATGTTGCCCACCCTAGTCGAATTAAGGGATCATCATGAATTGGTGAAAACAACCCTTTATACGGAAGAGGTGTTCGCGCCAGTATCCCTTATAACTTCATTCAACAATCTAGAGGAAGCAGTAAAGTTGATTAATGGAAGGAGGCAGGGTCTTGACCTAGCGGTATTCGGCTCGAGCATAGACAAGATAAGATATTTGGTGAGGTATTCCGAGGTCGGAGCAGTATATGTTAACGATATGCCTAGGCATGGGATAGGATACTACCCCTTCGGAGGCAGGAAGGAGAGCGGTATAGGGAGAGAAGGCATTGGCTACAGCATAGAGTACGTGATGGCCACCAAGACCATAATCTACAACTTCAAGGGGAAGGGGATCTACCACTATTTGATATGAGCTCCACGTGGTTCAACAAGCGAGATAGAGCGGTGATGGTTGAAAATTGCTCAAAAGTGTTTTCTCAAGCTCACCGTCTGTTTGACGCCTTCTCGGCTTGAAGCTTGGGCCCTCCCTCCATGAAGCCCTCTGGATAATACCAGTTTTTAAACCAGGTGAAACCCATCCTGATTAGTTTCGAACCCAAGCGGGTTTGCTCAGGGGGAGATCCTCTCTCCAGCTCGCGCATGGTTTCCTCATCGTATAAGTATTCAATATACAACCACTCCCCTGGTCCCAGTATCGAGCTCAAACACTCGAGGAGTCTATCCTCGTACTCGCTATTCACGAATCGGAATTCAAAGTCGCTCCATCTTAGAGACGCGTTGATCGCGAATACTTCAATCCAGCGGCGATAGTAAGGGGGTCTTCCATGGAAAATCTTCATAATTAAAAGTCTTCTTGGAACTCCCTTGTAGGTCAAGAATACCTCATAATTCTCTTCCTCGGCAAATCGTCCTCTCTTTTTTACGATGGAGACTTCAAACCCTAATTTGTTTTTGAATGCATCTTCACAAAGCAAAGAATTCACCCAGGTAAAATGTCTGGTCATTGACTATTATATCTTAATTACAGTATTAAGCCCTAGATTCTCAACCATTGAGATTGTATAGCCCCATGGCGGATTATTTTCACCACCATTAAAGAGTCTTGGCTTATTTTTCTCAAATCTTCAGTCTGAAATCTTCTTTGTAGATTTTCGCTACAATGAAAGTATTACTCCTCTCGACGAATTTCGAGTTAATCAATGTTTCAAGGAAGTCCATGTAGACTTCCTTCTTCGGAAATTTTGCTAATACGACGAAATCCCAGTCCCCGAGAATGTAATACACGGCTTGCACATATGGGTTATTTGACAGGATTTTTCCCACTTCGTCGTGATATTGGGGACCGTATTTTGCTCTAACGAAAACTACTACGTGGTACTCATATCCTAAGGCTTCACTGTCTATTATTATATTGTATCCTTTGATAACTCCCAACCTCTTCAGCCTTTGTAACCTGTAGTATATTGTCGATTTTGGCACTTTCACCTTCCTAGCTAGCTCCCTAACTCCTACATTGGGATTGGACTCTAACTCTCTAAGAATGCTCAAGTCGAGCTCGTCTAGATCGACTTTAACCTTCAAAAAGCCTTCCCTACTAAGAATTTTTGGACATTTTCCTAATAATTATTTCGCCTCTCTTAAGACAATGAACAAATACTGCGTCATTAATAATAGAATTCGTTAAAGTTCCAATCTCATGATACTTGGAAAATAATATATGGTCGAATTAAAAACTTTAATGGTGTCAAATTGTTGAACCCGGATCCCTTTGTCGATCTGCGATCAAAATTCATAATGAATGGTACAGGACTCCTTCACCCTGTCACGATCGAAAAAGGAGAGAACTCCATCCTAGTTGACGTAAATGGTAAAGAGTACATTGACTTTACCAGTGGTATTGGAGTAACTAATCTTGGGCATGCGAATAAGGAGTTGATAGAGGTTGCTGAGGAACAATTAAAGAAGCTGTGGCACATGTGCTTCATGGTAGCGAATTATCGACCCTACGTGGAGTTGGCAGAGAAGCTGGCAGAAATATCTCCAGGCTCTTTCGAGAAGAAAGTAGTGTTGCAGAACAGTGGTTCAGAGGCCGTGGAGAATGCCATCAAAGTTGTGAGACAAGCAACGGGTAGGAGAGTGATAGTTGCTTTTGAAAACGGGTTTCACGGGAGAAGCACTTACGGTTTCGCCCTGGCGAGCACAGGAAAGTACAAGCCTTACAAGGTGGACTTAGAGCCAATCACTGCGGGGGTGGAGTTCGTCCCATACCCGTATTGCTATCGATGCGCTTTCAAGCAAAGATATCCTGAGTGTGGACTGGCTTGTCTCGACTACATTAAAAAGTGGTTTATACATGCTCGAGTTCCCCCAGAGAGAATCGCAGCCTTCATTATAGAAATGATTCAGGGTGAGGGGGGATTCGTCGTTCCCCCGAAAGACTATATTAGAGAGTTGAAAACCTTCCTCGATGAAAACGGAATAATACTTATTGACGATGAGGTTCAAGCAGGATGGGGGAGAACGGGGAGATTGTGGGCCTCTGAACACTTCAATGTAACTCCGGAGATAATGGTAACAGCTAAGGCTATAGCCAACGGACTCCCATTATCAGCTGTGATAGGCAAGAAGGAAATCATGGATCAGACACGCCCAGGGAGCTTTGGGGGAACATACGGTGGCAATCCAGTTGCATGCGCCGTTGCCTTGAAAGTAATAGAGATAATTAAGAGAGACAACTTGCCTGAACGAGCCATGAGACTCGGAACTATTGTTAGGAAGAGGCTTCTGGAGATGCAAGAGAGATATCGAATTATTGGAGATGTTAGAGGACTAGGCTTGATGCAAGCCATCGAGCTCGTAAAGGATCAGAAAACCAAGGAGCCGGCAATCGATGAAACATCAGTAATTATTGAAAAAGCGAGAAATAAGGGACTATTACTACTGAAGGCTGGGATGTATTCAAACGTGATTCGTATACATCCTCCATTGACTATAGAAGAGGAGATGCTACAGGGCGGTCTAGACGTTCTAGAGGACTCAATAAGAGAACTCAATAATGATACTAGAGAGGGCTAGGGTTAGTGATCGTAGAGCAACTTAAACGCGTTATCACACAAGATATTAGGGTTTTGATTAATTTTTGAAGACTTGTGATTAATAGTGAATATACGGCTTTGACGCTGTGGTCGACGGATAAAAAGATTTGGTGAAGTTGCGATGTCTTTGAACACGGCAAACCATGGGGGTTTGAGGAAACTTTTATCCATAACTCTTCTCGAGGTAGCGTTACTTCTACTGATAGGAGTCTTCTGCGGGTTTTCGGAATTTCTCTTAGTGAACGGAATTTCATATTTTTCGAGCATTTCACGTAGCATTGGCTTCAATAGCATTTTTCTTACAGTACCAGTACTAGTCGTCTCCTACATGGTTTCGGAGCGATTTAAGATTAGAAGAGGCGGGGGGACTGACATACTGTTGTATTCATACCATTACAGCCAGAAGATAAGCCTGAGTGAGACCTTGGGATATTTTGCTCTCTCACTCTTAACAATAGGGTTGATCGGCACTCTAGGTCCCGAGGGGTCTCTCCTAGTCTTAGGAACTGGTGTAGCTTCGAACATTGCGATGGCTTTAAAGATGAGTGAAGACAAGAGGAGACATTTAATCCTAGCTGGAGCTTCGGCAGGTATCTCGGCATCCTTCCAAGCCCCATTGACAGGCATTCTTTTCGCATTGGAGATACCATATAAGCAAGACTTGGAGGCTCCTGTATTCTTACATGCAGCGATCGCGTCCATAACGGCTTTCATAGTCTCACATTTATTGATAGGACCCACAGCCAGGCCATGGAAGTATGTTTTTCACACGGAAATCAACCTAGCTGTGGTGTTCACAAGTCTTCTCGTAGGCTTAATCGCTGCGGTTGTAACGATATTAATTGTAAAAATAATGAACACCTTTGAAGCGACCAATGGGAGGCTCAGAGTTCACACGCCCCTGATTGCTGGCTTGGTAATTACGGTCCTCGTGTTTCTAATCCCGGACTCTCGCGGCGATATAGTTGAAAAATTCATGGATCCTGGTTTCAAAGCAACAGCATCATTTCTTCTACTTCTTCTATTAGCAAGAATCGCTACGACGTCGCTCACTGTGAAGGGTGGGGGTTTCGGAGGGATTTTTAGAGCATGGATTTTCGTAGGAATCATACTTGGTCGTTTGTTGAACGAGTTATTCAGCATGTTGGGATTTCAAGTCAACCAGTACGTGATCATAACTTCGGCTATAGCGGGCATTTTCGCAGGCGTAAACAATACCTTTCTAACATCGGTTGCCTTAGTAGCGGAAGTGTTCGGACCAGGAATGCTTGTTCCAACATTAATCTCGTCATCAATATCATACATGCTTACTCTACCGTGGACGGTACACAAGTATCAAATTCCTACAAGATAGTGGGATATTATTTGAAACCATGAGAGACCGTCAACTCAGACGTTGAAAAGTAATCTTGCCAGCTTTAATATTTAATAAGTGTAAGAATTCGGGTTAGGAGGGCTTTCACGCTGTTTAATGCTGGTTTTTAATAATCTAGGGTGGAGGTTTAAACGTGATTCATAAGCCTTTCCCCTCATGCAATTATTTCACGAAGCAATAGTATAGTGTTTTCCGAGAAAGTTGCTTGCAGAACGTTCAATAAAATCCTTGGTTGAATCAGCTGGCTCGCTAACCACAGCTACTCTGTTGTCAACTGCGATGGGTTTATTCTATCCAAATCCTCGATGAACTCGTCGAGCTCTAGTTTCTTCAGCTTATCCGTAAGTGTTGAATGATTGGTTAAGCCTCTAATCTCGTAGTAGTGTTTCAATGATTCTTGGAGGTCGTCGCAGACCGAACCAGCCCCGGGTCCTTCGGAGATGGGTTCGCTTGTAAACCTTTTTGGTAATTTGTCGTCTTTATTGGCGAACCCTAGTAGGTAATTAATAATTCTCGTGCTCAGCCAGATTCTCTCACCCATGGTTAAGATTCCATACTTGTCAATCTTCAATCCTGTTGTAGCAGACCATGTTCTTGCAACGAAGTCGAAGTCGACGATCCCGAGGGTACCAAACTTGCATAACCCTGCACTGTCTAGAAATGCACATAAGTTTTGAGTGACTACTACCGCATTAGCTCTCTCTAAGGGATTGGTCGGTGGATTAGTTATTGAATACTCTGGGAGTTTCAAAGCACCCCTATCTACATGGTAGGTCATTCCCTGAAGGTGGCAAGCGCCTCTATTTGAAGTAGCGTAGGCTAATCCGATGCTCTTCCATCTTCTAGGGTCGTGATAGGGAAACTCTAGCCCTTTCACGTGGAGAGCGTATCCAGAAGTTCTAGGATTTAATAAACTGCTGGCTCTCCAAACTCCTTCAGCAAGCAAATCTCCTATTCCCTCCCGATTAGCGATCATTTCAATAAGTTTGAAAACTGTTTCGTAATCGCCCCATTTTATCTCGAGCCCGCCCGTGTCCCTTACTGATAAGTCTCCTCTTTCGAAAGCCTCCATGACCCAAGAGATGACCGCGCCCGTTGAGATCGTGTCTAGTCCTAGATTGTCGCATATATCATTCATTCTTATGACTGCCACCGGATTATCTATCATCGTCATTAAGCCGAGTGAAGCCAGTGATTCGTACTCAGGTCCTTTACCCTCGTATTTCCCGAGGACTGGGTCATCATAGGCAACGACTCTCTCGCAGGCTATGCTACACATAACTCTCTTGCTGCAGACGTTCTTCCCTGTTCCCTTCTTGTAGTGTTGCATAATATATTGGCCCGAAAGCTTGACCGCGTGTTCCCATGTATTCTTGGTCCAATTCTTCACCGGTAAGCCGCCTGTCGTGGCATATACTTGGACCATGGCGCCGGTTCCGTAATCGCCGAGAGTTTTTCCACGGAGGGATTGGGATGCCTTGATCAACCATTCCTTGTTAAGCATTCTCAACTCTTCTTTATCGTATACTTCGACTTCTTTGGAACCCTTGACTGCAACTGCCTTGAGCTTCTTGAAACCCATGACAGCTCCTAGACCAGTGCGAGCTGCACACCTTCTCTCATCGCTCACGATGGCTGCATATTTTACTAATTTTTCGCCGGCAGGCCCGATCGCGATTGAGTTGAAATCGCTACCGTGAGTTCTCTTCAAGTTAACATGTGTTTCACTTGTGGTGAGACCCCATAAGTGTTTAGCACTCTTCAGGTCGATGTAATCGTCTTCGATGATTAAATAAACCGGTTCTTCCGCGTCTCCAGTGATTACAACTCCGTCAAAGCCTGCTCGCTTAAGACTTAAGCCATATCCTCCACTGCTAACTGCCCACGAGAAAGTTCCTGTAAGAGGCGATCGGGAAGAAATACATGTTTTAGCGCCGAAGGAGCTGACCCCGGTTAACGGGCCTGTCATAATTATGAAAGGATTTTCTGCTGAGAATGAATCAAAAACACCATATTTTCTAAGATACTGGTGAAATACTTTTGCAGCATAGCCGTAGCCCCCGGTGAATTTTTCAATAAACTCGACTCTAGTCTTCTCTCGTAGAATTTTTTGAGTAGATAAATCTACGATTAGAATACTCCCAGCTATTCCTTTAACCAACTCAACCATCCTCCGAACCGAGGTTTAGAAGACATCTTTTATAAAAACTGTATGCAGGGCTTACAATATGATAAAAAACAATCAGGTTCAAGATTGTCAATTCAATAATCTTGAATCTTGATGTCAAGCTAACCATTTGAGTTGATCGATTCAATGTTCATCCTCCACGCATGGGTGGGATGAGATCTAGGACATCGTTGTTGTGAATTACTGCCTTAGATCCCCCGAGAAACATAACGTGTCGTCCATTTAACAAAATACTAACTCCTCTCACTCTAACGTCATCGTCGACGAGTTCAATAAATTCCCCGAGTTGAGGATATTGCTCAAGAACTTTCTCAATCACACTTATTAGAATGATTCTTTCAGAGTCTAGGCTCACAGTTAATTCTTCTCTGCCAACAAGTTCTTTCAACATCCCGTAGACTCTAATCCTGATTTGCATTTTCATACCACGACGTCGAGAGGGGATGGCTAAGCCTCTTTCACCGAGACATATTCTGTGAGCCCCAATCTATTTAATGTTTCATCGAGAGGTACTCCACTCTCGCTCCAACCTCTCTTGGCATAGTACAAATTGAGCATTTTTTCAAAGTCTTCCTTCTTGATCGCCCAGCCTGTATCTTTTCTTGGTTGATAAAATCTAAGGGGTAAATCGTCCTCCCTTCTTCCAACCCCCTCTCTCACGTTGAACAGTCTCGTTAAATTGTAGATTCTTTCACCCATCTCGAGGAAGTCAGCGTAATCGAGGTTAAATCCGAGAGTATTCAACATGTCAATGTAAATCTTTATTATCTCGTCTGGCGGCTTAATGGAATTTCCTGGTATATTATCACACGCTATGAGGGTCCAGAGTGCAGCGTTTCTGTCTTGCAGGTATTTGACCAGGTCGACTAGACCCTCGGGTGAGAGGCTGGTCGATAATTCTGATGCAACCGTCCATGCTCGTAAGTGATCTCCACCTCTGTCTGCTGTAGCATAGGCAAGAGACATGCCCACCACTCCGCGAGGATCGTATGCGGGGACTTCCAATCCTTTGACATGCACAGCCGTCTCCTCCGCGCTTAGATATTTCGCTATTCTTGCCACTCCCTCGGCTAGAAGGTTTCCTATCCCTCTCCTATGGGCAATATCATTCATGAGTTTCAAATAAGAGTCGAGGTCTCCCCACTTGACATTGAAGTCCTTTACTACTCCCTTCTCGGCGAGCTCGGTCATGAATGCTAAGACGCTTCCGGTGGAAATAGTGTCGAGACCTAGTGCGTTGAGTGTGGTGTTAATCTTTGTCAAAGACTTACGACTGATTATCAGCAAGTTTGAACCATCCATTGCAACAGTTTCATACTCTATTCTCTCGGTTGACTCACCGTTCGCGACAATCGTATCTCCGCATGCTATTGGACACGTGGGGCAAGTTATTCTCTTAGTAGTTACCTTAGACCATGAGTCGTCAGTCAATTCTTCCCAGTTTTCGTGGACACCTTGCTGGAAGTTTTTAACCGGCAGTATCTTGGATTCCGCGGCTACTTTGAAAACAGGCAGATTCCCCCCGATGCCGATGCCAGGGACTACATCCCGCTTTATGATTTCCAAGTACTTGTTAATCAGTTTTTGTCTTCTCGTAGCGTTCACTCCTACAGTCAATTCATCATGTTTCAACCATCCCTTTACCACAATGGCTTTCAAGTTTTTCGAGCCTAAAACAGCCCCAAGCCCGCCTCGTCCAGCAACTCCAGGCCTCGTATCAGGGTTTCTCCTTAGATCAATGTACACACCAGCATATCTCACTAAATTCTCGCCAGCTGGTCCAATAGTTAGTATTGAATAGTCTTTGAAGAAATCCCCCACCTCGTAAGTCGTCTTTCCCCTCAAGCTTTCGCAATCAATAAGGGTTTTCTCATCCCTAGTCACCTTGAGACACACCATTCTATCGCTCCTCCCTTCGACGATGATTCCAGAATATCCGGCCCGCCTTAACTCCAGCCCGAATGAACCGCCTGCGTAACTATCGCAGAATAAGTTGGTTAATGGAGATTTAGAAGCTACAACCGTTCTAGTGAAAGTCGGATAGATGTATGCCAAAGGACCGTTGAATACGAACAGCTTGTTTTCAGGAGAGTAGGGATCTATTCTCGGCTTTAATTCTTTGTACATGAAGTACGAGGCAAGACCTTTTCCACCGACAAATTTTTCAACAATATTGTCTTGAATTTCTTCTTCTTCAATTTTATGATTGGACAGGTCAATACGTAAGAGAAGTTGAGTTTTATGAATCATGTTTAATGCCTCTCGCTGACCAGATTAATATTTTCTATTGTCCAATATTTAAAAAACAATTATTTCGTAATCAAACGCAATCCAAATATTCATCCCAATCTAAGGCACTATTGCGTTGGATGTTTGATTTAATGGAATATAGACATTGACCAATTTTCATAATGAATAGTTATTAATGCTGTCTAAAAAACAAGTATAGAAGTGGTGAAAAGTATTGTCTAATGATGATAAAGAATCATTCTCAGATGCCGACTATATTCCATCCACACTCACTTCTTGGGAATATGTCTTGATCATACCTTACTTGGCGATAGCAGCTTACATCGTCTGGTACGTATCTGAGAACCTTCTAGTATGGAGCCCCAACGAGAGTCTTATGGGGCTTCCGAAACCTGTGACTGGCGCAATCATCATTGCTGCAACCTGGATTATCGCGAATTTTCTCTTCGCTACCATATACTTGTTGAATATTCGTAACCGCGTTGAAAACAAGTCTAGGGAGGGTTTGAAATGAACTTATCCACTTGGACTCTAATAGTCTTAGGAATATCCATAGGATACTTCTTGATCACTACAGTAGTAGGGTTTCTCGGAGCTCGGCGAACTAAACAAGGTCTTCACGAGTTCTACGTTGCAGGCGGCACGCTCTCAGCAGTAACTGTGATGTTCACGTATATGGCTGCCTACATGGAGGCGTGGGAATTCGTGGGCATGCCCGCGGTGATTGTGAGCGAGGGGTTTGAGTGGTGGGTGATAGAAACCATATTTTACCTAAGCTATGTTGGCTTATTCTTTGCAATAGGTTTACGCCTCTACAGGCTGGGGAAGAAATTCGGGTACATTACTCCGACTGATTTAATCATTCACAGAGTGAATGGTTTCGAGAGACCTCTCCGAATACTGATAGCATTAATGATCTTCTACGCTACTATCATCTACATTGGAATGATATACATCCCTGCGGCGGGTGTTCTGTCAGCAGCCACAGGTGGTGAAATTCCATACCACATGTTCCTATTAATCTACGTAATATTCGTGATCATATATGTCAGTGCAGGCGGGATGAGGGCTGTTGCGTACGCCGACATTCTAGCTGGAGTTGCTTTCATAGTCGGCTTCATCTCAATGGTTTATGGAGCATTTGTTCACTGGGGAGGAGTCGACAAGCTTGCTTGGTCGGCTTACATGTCAGAGCTGGGCCCACAAATCTTTCAGAAAACTCAACCATTACAATACTTCCTTACTATGTATCTTTTCTACGGAATATCTTGGTTGTTTATACCGCACTTGACGGTAAAATTCTTCGCTGCTAAAAACTACAAGGGCGTAATCATTGGAGGAATGGGTTCTATAGCTGGGTTCTTTCTTGGCGCATTTGTATCGCCTTTGTTAATTGGATTGAGTCTTGCTGCATATTGTGGTGGTAATTTACCCCAGGTAGAGGTTGTTGAAGGCCTTGTTCCATTATTGTTTGAAGCCTTGTTTGGGAGAGGACTCGTTCTGATCCTTATATTGATTGGCTTGATAGCCATTACGAGATCAACGATAGACGCTATGCTACTATTATGTTCCTCGCTCATAGATGTCGACATCATAGAGAAAGGAATAGGAGTGAAAATATCTGCGAATAAGAGAAGGCTTGTTACCACTTTGATAGTAGTGTTTGTGGCTTTGGTGAGCATGATCATAGCGTTGAATCCGGAGGCACCAATGGTGATACTTGGATATCAGCTGTGCTGGCCTGCATACTCGATTATAGCATGGCCTACGATAGTGCTCATTCTATGGCCTAGAGCTAATAAATACGGGGGGTTTGCAAGCTATCTCGCCGGATTTGCATCACTATTATTATTTACATATGTAGTGTGGCCTGAACCACCACATAATCCCTTCGGTATCTGGGAAGGAGCCCTACCAACCTTGATCTCTCTAATAGCTCTCATAGTAGTGTCATTGTTGACTTCTCCTCCTTCAAGGCACTTCGTTGAAAAATACTATGGACAGACAAAGCAGTGATTAAACTTTGTCCAATTATTTTTACCTAATTTTTAAATATTGTTCAAGTTCACAAATAACTATGTAGGTGTTAGCTTGACCCAAAGCAAATCCCTCACGGAAATTTATAAAGAAATTCTAGTAGACAGGACCAAAAAATCCCAAGAAATATGGACCAACCTATCAAAACTAACTCCTTACGGAGTACATAGTAATTGGAGAGTGTTCGAACCATATCCATTGTTCATCTCCAGAGCAAAGGGCTCAAGAATTTATGATGTCGACGGAAACGAGTACATTGATTTCAACATGGCTTTTGGAGCACTAGTTGTTGGTCATGCTAACCCTGTTCTCATTGAGAAGATTAAGCAGAGACTAGAGGATGGGACAATATATGGTCATGAAACAGAGATCAGTCTAAAACTCTCAGAGACTCTTACGAGAAGATATGGATATGATATGGTACGCTTTTCAAACACTGGTTCAGAAGCCACCATGCTCTCTCTCAGACTCGCCAGAGTAGTAACTGGACGCAACAAAATAATAAAGTTCGAGGGACACTATCACGGTTCACACGAACTAGTAATGGTGGGAGTTAAACCTAGTTTAAGACACGCTGGAAACGCGAAATGCCCTAGATCTGTTCCCACAGGATACCCGCATAATGTTGTTCCCAAGGAAGTAGCGGAGAACGTAATCATAGCTCCATGGAACGATTCCGACGCCGTCGAGAAAATAATGAGAAATCATGGAAACGAGGTTGCCGCGATCATTCTAGAACCAGTAGCAATGAACATGGGGTTCGTTCCCGGAAAGAAGGAGTTTGTAAAACATTTAAGAGAACTCGCAGACGAATACAACTCCCTTCTCATCTTTGACGAGGTAAAGACCTCGGGTATGTGGGTCAGGGGGGCTCAAGAATACTTTAACGTTAAAGCAGATATCGTAGCAGTTGCTAAGGCACTAGGAGGAGGCTTCCCGTTTTCAGCAGTATTATCAAGCAGAGAGATAATGGAAGTGATTGGACCGAAGAAAGTCCCTCATGGAGGCACTTTCAACTCTAACCCGTTATCGACTTACGCGACATACATAACCGTGACGGAGTTGTTAATAGAGTCAAACCTAGCATACACTCATCAGTTAAGCGAGCAACTCGCCAAGGGATATAGGGATGTAATACAGGATAGAGGACTAGAAGCCCACGTTGTTCAACTAGCCAATAAAGGAACAGTGTTCTTCGCCAAGGAAGAAGTAAACAACTGGAGAGACTTTGTGTTAAAAGTATCATGGGGGCAGTGGTTTGTTTGGACCTTGGGAATGGTAATTAACGGAATTATCCCCCAGCCACTAGCATACGATGAACAATGGACAATATCCATCATGCACACAAAAGAAGATGTTCAGAAAGCAATAGAGACCGCAGATAAGGTTGCGAAGGAGATAAAGGGAAAAAGCGTCGAAGCCATTGGCATAGAAGAATCAATATAGATCACACCTATTTGATATTTTTTACGTCAAACATTCTTATGAAATTTTGTAATATCTAACAGCACGTTCACACCAAATCTAGAACTAATAGCTTGTATTTTTTGTGTTTCCTCGCCATAAATCAATACGGTCTCACATCCTTTAGAATAAATGGTTGATATTAATTTTAATTACACGTATTTATGAATCTGAGATAGCGATAATTGAAACAATAGATGATGATCTATGAATGCCGATATCGTCGTTCTTGGGTGTGGATGGGCGGGCGTCATTGCCGCCGAGATAATTTCGGAGCGAGGCTACCAAGTCACATGCCTTGAGAGAGAGGATGTGATTGGAGGACTACTGCGGACCGAAATTATAAATGGCTTCACAATAGACACAGGAGGTTCCCATGTCATTTTCTCGAAAAATAAAGAGGTGTTGAGTCGAATTACCTCTATCCTTGGAGGCAACGTAGTATACCATCATAGGAATTCGTTCATTAGACTTGGTAACATTTTAGTGCCATATCCCCTAGAAAACGGTCTTCACGTACTTCCAGTCGAGGAGAGATACGAGGCTTTAGTCTCCTTCTTAGAGGCATTACAATTACTGAAGGATAACTGGACACCAAGAAATCTGGAAGAGTGGATTAGAGGGTTCTTCGGCAAGTGGATTGCTAACAAGTATCTAATCCCATACAATGAGAAAATTTGGAAAAGACCTCTCAACGAAATAGACGTAGACTGGGTCTTTACACCTGGGCGACTCCCAATACCAGATTGGAGAGAGGTTGTTAAATCAGCATTAGGCATCCCCACGATGGGTTACGTAGAGCAAGCCCGCTTTTACTATCCTGCTAGAGGAGGAATACATTCTCTCGCAAAGAGGGTTTTCGAGAGAGCGCTCTCTCTCGGGGCTAGATTTTTAACAAATTTCTCCGTCAATAGTATCAGAAAAATAGGGAACCACTTTGTAATAAATGACAGCATAGAATGTAAGAGAATTGTCAACACTATACCAATTCCGGAATTAATTGAAATCAGCGAACTTTTACAAGATGAACTCAGAGAGATAAAAGATTTTGATTATAATAAAGTAGTAATTGTAGCAATTGCCTTAGACGAACCCGCACCAAATCATCACTGGATCTATGTCCCGGATAAGGACATATCGTTCCATAGATATGCTTGGATAAGCAACTATAGCCCCTACAACTCTCCACCAGGTAAATCATTGCTGATAGCTGAAATAACGATTCCAAAAGGCACGAAAATTCCTGCTGATATCTCTGAAAGAGTACTTAAGGACTTTGAGAGGCTTGGTGCCATCGATACTAGGAAGGTAATTTTTGAAAAGACTTA
This sequence comes from Thermosphaera sp., assembly GCA_038827615.1. NCBI lineage: Archaea > Thermoproteati > Thermoproteota > Thermoprotei > Desulfurococcales > Desulfurococcaceae > Thermosphaera > Thermosphaera sp. Next base: position 950,442 of record JAWBNK010000001.1, on the reverse strand, counting down.
CGTCCATGAATATGGTTATCCCATACATAAGCTGAATTTATCATCAAAAAGGTCTGAAATACATAAAGAGATGGAGAGACTTGGAATCACCTCCGTAGGGAGATGGGGGAAATGGCGATACTTGAACATGGATATGGTCCTGGCGGATGTTCTGGCCAGTGTTGGATCTTTAATCTAAGATTAATTTTTCATGCACAATTAAAGTAGATTTCGGGTGATAGATTTTGATTAAGATACTTACTTTATATTTCACGAAGGATGAATCCACATTTAATCCTCAAAGCCTTAAGAGTGTAATGAAACAAGAGAGCGTTTATCAAGATGTTTTCGTCGTCTCTGCATCTCCGATTCCATTAGGGGAATACAACTTTCAAGTTCAGAACATAGTGATTCCAACGCGATCCTCGTGGCCTGTTCCTGTGAAAGTCGCATATTCATTCAACGCGGCTCTACTGATAACCGATATTGAAGTAGACGATTATGACTACATCTTTAAGGTAGACGGTGACGTGATTCTTCCCCAGGATTACGTGAAGAACCTGGTGAGTAGAAAACCTCTGGTGGCGGGTATGGGACCTGCTATGCTGATATCTACGTCTTTCTTCAAAAAATTCCTCAAGAAAAAATATCCCATCAATTATTGCGATGATGGTTACATACTCGCCATGGCTATTTCAAAAGGAATATGGCCTATTACTTACGATGGGGTAGGAAAAATCAATATGCCTAAAATTCTCACATTAAAGGATCGAGAGTTCATTTATGGTATTGAATACTATAAATGGGGGATGCCTTTTTTCTTGCTACTCATCCTACCCATTACTAGGATATACCTACGCCTAATGAAAGCGATGAAACCTTATCAGTACAAAGAACTCAAGGCATTCCTATTCAACGTTGCCGGATATCTCTACGCTCTCTCTCATGGCTTGAGGAAATATGAGTTCAATTATGATTATGGTAAAATGAGATTGACACATTTATATCATTCATTTAAATCAATTCTATTTTCTCATTAGAAGAATTTCAAGACCTATCGTCTAAGCCTATTTTTAAGTATTTTTGAATTAGCCTCCCTACTAATGAACTTATCCGGTAAGACCATATATTTAATAAGTTTTTCTAGGGAAAAACTCCCATTACTCCAGCTAGTGAAGTTTAGTCTTAGATACCTTAGCAAGTCATTACCCGTGTCTGGAATGTATTTACCCATCCATTCGTCAATTTTTCTTCTAAAAGCTCTTTCTCTAAGAATTGCGTGTAAAGTTCCTAGTATTGCATATCTACTCTCCTTAAACCCTTGTTTGTCATCATGAAAAGTTTTTGACAGTGTTCTATGTAATGGTGAAAACCTTTGCTTCAACGGTTTCTTTAAGTTAACAATATCAAGTGTTGAATAAATCAAACTATAAGCGGTGCTTATGTTTTTCAATAGAATTCTTTTAGATTTTGCAGAAGGGTTTGCTAATAAATAATTTCTGAACCCGAAATAAAATCGTACTTTGTTAGACTTCTGTGAGGATTCAACAAAATGTATTCCTCCAACAATTGGTAAAACCGCACTGATGTATCCCCTTTTAGAGTGTTCAAGTCCGGATGAGATATCATCTCCCAGTATATAGAAAAACGGTGGAGGCGGTGCTGAATGAGTACTATAGAGCGTGAAAGTGGCTGGAACAAACGCCGAGATGAAAAACCTTGGCAAAGAAACCACTTCCTTGACGATACTATAGAATTCTTCTTGGTCGATAACTGGAAAAATACGGATAGGTCGATTAAGCATGTCTACATAAGTAATATTGAGTCCCAACACTTTGTAATCTAAAATGTTATTACTCAAATGTTTGAAAATTGCTTCACAGTTTGTTTTGTCCATAGAATTAAAAGATCTTAGAAAACGATCTCTACTTGCCACAATATGAAAAGATGAAACTGCGTGATACTTTACACCAACTCGTTCAAATAATTGAGCAAGCTTGATCATCTCTTCTAAAACGTAAGGATTAAGAATGATAAAATCGTTGTCCATATTAATAATGTATTTGGTTCCTCTCTTCCTCTCTAGAATAAACCCATATGAGATTGCGAAGCTATTACCGAGATCTTTTTCCAGCTTGATACATTCAAAGTCAATGTTTTTTTCATGTGATAATTCCGTTCCTAGTCGACACAACCTATCATATGAGTTGTCTGATGAAGCATTATCTATGAGAATGATTCGTCCGTTAACCAAACTTTTGAGCGTCACTAGTGCCTCAAAAGAACTATACAAGCTCAACATAGGGAGTTGCAAGTAGCTTCCTGAGTTGAAATTCTGAGTAATTACGGTTAGACTAGTTTTCTGCAAGACATTTCAGCTCTCTTTCCATTTCTGAGTATATGAACGAAGTTCGATTAATATAAGTTTTAAATTGATGGGCTTTACAAATGGCCATTTTGGAAAACGTCACTAGAGGGAAAGCAGTGAAATTACCGCACGTTATGAACCTTCCTACAAAATTCACATAAATACAGATTCGAGATGGTTTACGATGTAGAGAGGCTACAATGCAACTCACAAAATATGAATTGTATTATAATCCATACGTAAGCCTAATCAACCCACTAGGGAGTATGTATACTTTATTTATACTTTAATTTCAGAAATTACATCACGCGGTGTCAATGTTGAGGAAGAACTTAGCGGATATCAATGCGATATTCATAATGATGGCGGGGTTTCTATGGGGTACTACTGGAGTTGCTGCTAGATTAGGGTTTCAGCTAGGGGTTTCACCGGAACTTCTACTTTTTTACAGGTTAGTGTTGACCCTTCCGTTCTACTTTGCTATACTGTTTTCCCGGGGTTTCAAGCCTGAAAAGATGTTTAAGGTTGCTTCCATAGGTTTCTTCCTGCTTGGGCCATTCCACATCTCATACTACTACGCAGTCATGCGTATCGGGGTCTCAACAGCCGCCATCTTACTTTACATCCACCCTGTCATTGCGTCTTTTCTATCCTGGGCGGTTCTCAAGGAGGGTTTGTCCAAGGTAAACTTGATCTTTCTTGTTTTATCAGTGACGGGCGCAATACTGGTGTGCTCCGAGGGATTCGTTAGCGAGCCGCTCGGATTTCTCTTGGGAGTGTCTTCTTCGCTTTTCTTCGCCCTCTACATAGTTTTCAGTAAAAAATTGATGAATGAGGGTGTAGAACCCTTTGAGACGGGTATAGGAGGGTCGGCTTGGGCATTGCCTTTTATCGCATTGCTCTGCCTCCAAAATAGTGGTGGTTGCAACGTTTCAAGGCTCATTGAAGCACGCGTTTTCATCATCTCTCTCTACTTGGCATTTTTCGTCACAATATTGGCGTATTATCTCTACATGCTTGGGTTAAAGAGGATTAAAACGAGCTGGGCTGTGATAGCATCCACCATCGAACCATTGACGGCATCTGTCCTCTCAAGAATCATATACTCCGAGGAGTTCACTCTCATGAAGATCATCGGGGGCTTGTTGATTCTGAGCGGAGTCGTAGCATCTGCCTTGGAAACCCGGGGTTAATCTGGTTCACTACGGGAGGCGGTCTCGGGATCGATTATGGAGTGTCCGGCTCACCTGTTTTTCCCGCTCAGTTGGTTGAAGCGCTGGAGAAAAGCCGAGTTAGCAGTATGCACATATGGCTTCATAACCATATTTGGAAATGTCTAATCTCTGGGGTTAGCATTGAATGAAGGGAAACCAGTGTTAATTGTTACCTGCAAACAAGGGAGTGAGGCTTGGTGCGAAGAGGAGGTAGGTAACGCTCTTTTCAAGAAGGATCCCCAAGTAACCGTGGTGAAAACTAATTACCCTGATACTTTGCTTGTTTACAGTAGAGTTCTGAGCCCGGAGAAAGCCTACCGAGCGGTTGTTTTTCGCGAATACGGTTTCGTCGAGAATATCATACCGATTTCATGCGTGTTCAAGCTTCAAGAGGAGTTTGAAGAATTAATTAAGTGTATCGAAAAAGTATTAGGCGATATAGGGGAAGTGAAGCTACGGCTTAGATTGAGAGGGGTTAGAGGTCGGAGCGAGGCATTGTGGAAAAAGGTGAGGGAGATCCTAAGGGCGAAAAACGTAAAGCATTCTCCTGAGTCAAGAATCTGTTTGTTCATCGAAGGCTTTGGAGACACCGTGTATAGTGGACTCGGCTTCTGCCAACCCGTTTTTAAACGCCTTGAGAAATAATGGATGAGTGAAAGTTTCGGCGTGGTTCTCGTGGAAGACAAGAACACTTGGAAGATTATTGAGGATGAACTTGAAAGACCAAGTGTGTTCAAAAGCCGTGAAAGCCTTTCGCCTGAATACATACCCGACCATTTGCCCCACAGGGAGAAGGAGCTAAAGGAGTTGACGAGTTTTTTCAAACACTTAGTCACTACTCCGGGTTCAATATCACAGAGGGTTTTGGTGACCGGAGGCGTTGGAACGGGGAAAACGGCTTTAGCAAGGGTTTTCGGCAGGGATTTCACGAGGCTTGCAAGGGAGAGGGGGTTCAGGATAAGGTATGCTCACGTTAATTGTCACAGAAACAGGACCCTTTACAACGTGGTATCAGATATAGGGAGGCAGCTAGATATCCCGATCCCTCCCAGGGGGCTCTCCGTCAAGGAGATGTATGATCTGGTTCTTAGTCAATTGGATGAGAGGGATGAATACGCCATCATAACTCTTGATGAATTCCATTATTTCGCAAGCATGTCTGGGCCGGAGGCCGTATATTTCATTGTGAGAACTTATGACGCCGAAGAAGTCTTTAGGAGGTTGAACTTCATATTCATTGCACTCGATTCGGTAAGACTGAGTTTCGTGGATCCCACTACGGAGGGATATTTACTCAGGCACTTGATAAAGTTGCAACCTTACAATTCAGCCCAGCTCTACGATATATTGAAGTATAGGGCTGAATCATCTCTCTACGAGGGAAGCTACGATGATGAAATACTAAGGTTTATTGCTGAATTCGAGGGATGGGATAAGGGAGGTAGCGGGAACGCTAGGCACGCGCTTGAAATACTTCACGCCGCTGGCAGTATAGCGGAGATTGATGGACGCTATAGGATAACACTGGACGACGTTAGGAAGGCGATAATGAGCACCTCTAGGGAGATACTTAACGTAAGCGATGCGATAAGGCACAGCCCCATTCACGAACTCCTAGTCCTCTTGAGCATTGTCAGGCTCCACAGGAAAACCGGTAGAATGGAGTTGAAAATGGGTGAGGTGGAGGAGGAGTATAGAATGATATGTGAGCTCTACGGGGAGATCCCGAGAAAACACACGCAACTCTACGAGTATGTGATGAATCTTGGGAAAGCAGGTGTGATCCAAGCCCGCTCCAGCGGGAAGGGGCAGAGGGGCAGAACTACTATAGTATCCCTTCCGTACGGACCCCTGGATGTTCTCGAAAAATATATTGATGACCTGATTAGAAAGAAGATTCAGATGGGCTTATAGCCCTTAGCCTTTTCCCTCTGCTTGCTTGCTTTTTTCACGTAGCCAATTATCTCTGAAGCCTTGCCTCCGGCAAGCCAGTTGATATGTTCTTCGCTGAGATTATACCCTTTTGCTATTCTCGCAGCGTATTTGGGATTGTAGTTGAATATTATCCGCAAGAATGGAAGGACATCGTTCTTAACGGTTGCCTTGCTAGTTAAAAGTCTCGAGGCCAAATGCTCAGCTAACGCTTCCCGGACCTCGCGAGAGCGTTTAGTTTCGCTGAGCATTTTTTTCCTAGCAGGAGCTTTAAAGGGCTTCCATCGATATTTGTAGGATTTTCTAGCGAAAGCGACTCCCGGACCCATCATGTCGAACATGTATGAGAGGAGATCCCACTGCCCGCTCTTCCTGATTCTCCCATAATATACGTCTGCCCTGCTCAATGCCTCGTAAGCGCGGTACATTTCCTCCGGGTCTTCATAATAGGTCGGAATATGCTCATTCAACCATAGGAAGAGCTCGTCATAGTCGAGATCTGTAGAGGTTAGAGCGTCCTTTGCTTGAAAGAGGTATTTCGCGTTGAAAAGCTGTTGGAGCGCCTCGTAAGGGGCGTACTGCCTATCCCTATACGTTGTTAGGGATTTGACAAGCTCCAGGGTCACCCTTCCATGAGCCTCAGCAACTGCTTGTAAATCATTAATAGCACTCCTCAAATCCCCCTCACTCCTCCTAGCTATTTCCTTCAAGCCTTCATCGTTACATTCTATCTTTTCCTCTTGGCATATCCTTCTCAACGCATGGATGACGTTGGTTTCCGTGAGCCTCTTGAATTGAATAACGAGCGCATGCTGGAGGAGAGGGCGCAAATTCGCTGAATACGGGTTGTTAGCAGTCAGTATAACCGGGTTTTTCGTGATATTTATCAACTCCAGTATTGCCTCGATCCCTCCTTCATCAGCCTTAGCGTTCACGCCATCTACCTCGTCGAGCAATATTATCTTCATCTTACTGGACAACCCGGAGGTTTGGGCCGCTACTTTAGCGATTTTTTCTATGTCGCTTTTGCGCCTGAAATCGCTTGCATTCATTTCGAATAGCTGGTAGCCTTTACTCCTAGCCACTGCTTCAACGAGGCTTGTTTTTCCGCATCCTGCAGGCCCGTGTAGAAGGGCTGCTTTGAATTTAGAACTGGGCTTCCCCCAGTTTTCGAGCCAATTCAACAATTGCTCCTTTGCTTCCTCTTGATCTACGACCTCCTCGATCGTCTTGGGCCTGTATTTTATAATCCATGGTACTTTCGCGCTCAAGAATTCACCCTGGCTTAAACTTCTTGCCTATTAGTGCGAGTCTAGCTAGTAGAGTATTCAACTGTATTTCATCGTCGGCTCCTTCGACGAGCCTGAACTGTATTTCACCTACCAGGTCGGATATAACGATTTTCAGCTCGTCAGGAATTTTTACTTCCGAGCTGAACAACTCCTTGTGTATCTGCTTGACGACGTCCACCCCGCTTAATCCGTATGTTATCATTAGGGTTCGAAGCTTGCTTCTCGCCTCGTTGAAATTACCGGATAAAGCTAGCTGAATCATTTCACGAACTTCCCTGGGATGAGCTAGACCAACTACTTTGTAGACGTTCTCTACTGTCGCTTCTCCCAAGGCTGCTGATGCTTGCAGAATGTTTATCGCCCTCCTCATATCTCCCTCAGAGAGCTCGTAGATAGTTGTCAAGGCGTCATCGCGACACACGACTTTCTCATTATTGCAGATGTATCTCAGCCTCTCCACAACGTCTTCCTTCTTCAATGGAGTAAACCTGAACACCGCCGTCCTGCTCTGAATAGGCTCGATAATCTTGCTTGGATAATTAGCTATCAGTATAAACCTAGTTGAAACAGTGTAAAGCTCCATCAGCCTCCTCAAAGCCTGCTGAGCATCAGCAGTCATGTTGTCCGCTTCGTCGAGGAGTATTATCTTGAATGGTACCTCGCCCACTACACGCGTCCTTGCGAACTCCTTGACCTTACTCCTGATCACATCTATACCCCTTTCATCTGAGGCGTTTAGTTCAAGCATGTACTGTCGGTAGTTCTCTCCGTAGAGATCATGTGCTAGACAGTGAGCCATCGTAGTCTTACCAGTTCCCGGCGGTCCTGAGAACAAGAGGTGCGGCATGTTCTTTTCTGAGACAAATTTTTTCAATCTCAAGACAATCTCGCTCTGGTTGACAACGTCGTCCAGAGTTCTCGGCCTATACTTCTCAGTCCATAGTAGCTCGGCCTCGCTCAAAACACTCCACCCGACCGACGCTTTAAATTCTATTCTCTATTAATAGGAGGATTGGTAAATAAAGAGATTTTCCATACTAAGGGTTGGTACTTTGACGGGTTTACTCGAGCTTGTTGAAGAGGTAGTGTTAAGGTTTATGGAGAGAGATTTCCAGGAAGAGAGCGTTAAAGTTGAAGTAGTCTCTGGTGGATTGAAAATCTTCCTTGAGGAGAGTTATATTGAGTTGATGAAAGGCTCGGAGTACGCTCTTCCCCGATGGCTCGCGTACAAGTTGCAAGAGCAAGGAGTTTGCAAGGTAAAGGACTTGGATGTCACCCTGGAGAAACTGTCCCAACTAGTTTATCTCGAAGAATCATACGCCGGTAAGCTGCAGCTATCCAAGCTTAACGGATATTTCTATACCAGGTTGAAGAGGAGGATAACGGAGCTGGAGAACAAGGTAAAGACGGCGCCAGACTGGAGGATATATGCGGATGAGCTTAAGACGTTCATGGAGTTCTACGATTCTCTAACCAGGGAGAGGGTGAGGAAGATCGTTAATTTTCTACACTTGATCGATATTCCGCAAGAGATCAGTGAGAAGTTGAGCGAGGAGGAGAAGGTTCTCTACTCTCACTTAAAGACCGTTTTCGATATTCACAGGAAGAACTTATCAGTGAGGGGTGGTCATGGAGGCCCAGGTCTCAAAGGATAAGGGTTTAGACGCTCTTTTAGAGTTTCGCAAATTTCTCGAGAAGTTTCAGACGAGAGATGGTGTTGCGAAGTATCAAGATAGAATAAGGCAAATGGTTTACATGAATCAGAAGAGCCTAGTCATCGATTTCGATGATCTCGTTCTTTTCAATAGAGAACTCGCGAGATTTATAACCGATAATCCGGACAAGGGATTGGAGACCGCTAGTCAAGCCATAATGGAGATAATGAGGAAAGCTTACCCAGAATACGCATCTGGCGTGGAGAAATTCTATCCCAGGTTTAGGAACCCGCCTAGAATCTTCAGGATTAGAGAATTGAATAGTGATTATATCGGCAAGCTAGTTGCCCTAGAGGGGATAGTCACAAGAGTCTCTAAAGTTGAGGCAAGGATCGTTAAAGCATTCTACAGGCACGTGGAAAATGAGACTGGAGAATTGCATCAGTTCGTTTATCCAGAACAGGGTGAAATGGGGGAGAGGCTCGAGAGGCCGCTTTCATGCCCAATTTGTGGCAGGGTAGCGAGGTTCGAGTTGGTCCCGGAGAAGAGCAAGTTTGTCGATTGGCAGAAAATAGTAGTTCAGGAGAAACCCGAGGAGATACCCCCTGGTCAGATGCCCCGCAGTGTCGAAGTCATTTTGACAGGGGATTTAATAGACGTAGCCCGCCCGGGAGACAGGGTTATTATCACTGGAGTATTAAGGGTAGCACCGTTCACATCCGTGACGAAGCCATCCGGTCTTAAGCCTTTGTTCTCCTTCTATATCGAGGCAAACCACGTGGATGTCCAGCAGAAGATTCTCGAGGAGATTGAGATCACTAGGGAGGATGAAGAAAAGATCAAGGAGTTAGCCAGGGATCCCTGGATTCGGGAGAAAATAATTGCTAGTATAGCCCCTGGGATTTATGGGCACTGGGATGTGAAGGAGGCAATAGCTCTCTTGTTGTTTGGAGGAGTCCCCAAGATACTTCAAGATGGAACAAGGATAAGGGGCGATGTCCACGTCCTTCTCGTGGGAGACCCGGGTACGGCTAAGTCTCAACTACTCCAGTACACGTCGAGGATAGCTCCCAGGGGGCTTTACACGAGCGGTAAGGGCTCAACCGCGGCAGGTTTGACAGCAACTGTGCTCAGGGATAAAACGACGGGTGAGTACTACCTTGAGGCCGGTGCACTAGTGATAGCTGATGGGGGAGTCGCCTGTATTGACGAGATCGATAAAATGAGGGAGGAGGACAGGAGTGCTATTCACGAAGCATTGGAGCAACAGTCAGTGAGCATAGCTAAAGCAGGAATTGTAGCAAGACTGAATGCTCGCGCATCAGTATTAGCAGCTGGAAACCCGAAGTTTGGAAGGTACGATCTCACTCAACCCATAAGCAAGAATATTGATCTGCCGCCGACCATATTGTCAAGATTTGACTTAATATTCGTTATCCAAGACATACCAAATAAGGATAGGGACAGAATGCTGGCTAAGCATATTCTCGAAGTCCACAGCGACACCGAGCGGGCGAGGCCCCATATAGATCCCCAGTTGCTGAAGAAATACGTAAGCTATGCTAGAAGATATATACGACCCCAGCTAACTCCGGAGGCTAAGAAGCTATTAGAAGACTTCTACGTGAGCATGAGGCTTGCTTCAGTATCAACTGAACCCGGCAAACCATCCGCGATCGCCATAACTCCGAGGCAGTTAGAGGCGCTTATAAGGCTCACTGAGGCAAACGCTAAAATGGCTTTGAAGCAAAAAGCAACCGAGGAAGACGCTCAAGAAGCTATAAGATTAGTGTTGACGACTTTGGTTAAGGTTGGATACGATATTGAGTCTAAAATGATCGATATAGACATCCTTGAAACAGGTACCTCAGCGGCTAGGAGAGAAAAAATTAAAGCGCTGAAGAGCTTCATGGACCAGCTCCTGGACGAGACTGGGGAGATCGAGAGGGCGGAGCTGGTTAAGAGGGCCGTCGAGAAGGGCTTCGAGCGCGAGCTAGTGCTCGAGCAGCTTAGAAAGCTCATCGCAAGCGGCGAGTACTACGAGCCCAGGCCAGGCAAAACAATAGCAAGAGTCAAATAGGAGTATTGGTCAAGCATGCTCTTTGCGAGCAATCCATTCTTTCCTATACTTCCACATTGAGGGCGGAGTCCAGAGTATCCATGCCGGAATCGCCTTGAGAAACTCATATGCCTCCTCCCAACCCTCCAGACCCAGCTTCTCCGCCAGCTCCTCCAGCCCCATTGGAGTCTTGATGTATTCCCTTAAGACTTCCAACACCTTTTCGTCAACAACTATTTCCTTCTCACCAATCTTGACGACATATTCCTGCTCACTGCTCATCACAACCACCTGAAAGCAGTCATTACATTTAACACCTTAATCAGTTTTTAAGGTTTTAAATTATTATTTCACATAACTTTTTAAATACAGTGTATATTGTATTTTTTCATGGAGATTATCATGAGTTTTCAAATCCCGGTTGAAACATCCTGCGAGGAAGAATTTAAAGTACTCGAAACCCACACTGCAAGGCACATCGGTAGCGGCGACGTCCTCGTACTATCGACTCCGAGTATGATAGGCTTCATGGAGTCTGCATCTCTCAGGTGTCTCCAAAAATTCTTGCCGGAAGAGTACACCAGCGTTGGAACCCTGGTCAACATTAAACACCTTAACCCAGCCCCAGTTAATTCCATAGTAAAAGTAAAAACCACGATTAAAAGCGTTGAAGGGAGAAAAATAGTTTTCAACGTGGTAGCAATGGTTAAGGACGTCGTAATAGGAGAGGGCGTTCATGAAAGATTTATAGTCAATAGAAGTAGGTTTGCTGAAAAAGTTAGAGAGCTCTCCTCAAAACTAATGTAAGTTTTTCAATGGGGCCGCCGGGATTTGAACCCGGGATCACCGGCGCTCCGGGCTTACCTGGCCAGCGGGGTAATCACCCCAGGCCGGCATCCTAGCCAGGCTAGACTACGGCCCCTCTTATTTAACATGAAATAATACGAGTATTTAAAACATTTAAGTTTCTATGTATCCAATAGTTTCACTCACCTCTGTTTCTATTTAAACCTTTTGGCATATAATACTTTTCAAAATCATTTTAAAAATCACATTTAGTACTCGTGAAACTATTATGATTTTTTAAAAATGATTGTTTAAAGTATTATTAGTCCTCCATCTTAACTACTGGTATTACTCAATTATTACCTGTACGGTGGCCCCTGATGCCTGTACGCTATATTTGTGGAAACTGTGGCTACATATTATCGATATTTTACGAGGTCGGCCAAGACTATTACGGCGTGCCGACGCCCGAAGAGGTTTATAGGATACATGGGGGTATATGTCCCCGGTGCAAGCATGACCTGGCCATGCCAACGATGAGAGATATAAGGATCACGAGTGCCAGAAAAATCGAAGAGAGAAAGGCCATCCCTATGTCTGGAAGAGCAGGGGAAGTATCGCTACATCATTAATTTAGTCCACACAGTAGATCTTCGACCACGCTGATATCATACGTATCCTTGTATTGTTTCAGCTTGTCGATAACCACGTCCAATCTCCATTTTAAGATTTCCTGGATGGTTTTTCTATGGGGAGACCTGAATACAAGGTGTGAGAAAACGCTCGTCACATTCCTAGGTCTTACGCTTTTCCTCGCGCTCTCCCAATCTATGAGAACGAATCTGTCTTTGCAAACAAGGATGTGATCACCAGGTCTATTCAACTCTCCATGATCAATTCCAAGCTTATCAAGCGTATGCAATCTACGGACTAAGTATTTTAAGGCCTCCGTCAGAGCTGAGGTTCTTCTATCTCTCAACGCGTTCTCTACAAATCTATCGAATGCGATGCACTCGCTCGGCAACAGGTATTCCCTGAAAATATAGTCGTCTCTCTCGATGTAGACGGCTGGGGAAAGACCGGAGGGTTGGGCACTCCTCATCATGTATCCTTCACGTAACAAACTGTCCCTCCTGCTGTCAAGTCTTCTTATCTTTAGGGCGCCGATACCATGCTTCTTGTGTCTAGCGATAACTACTAGTCCAGCATACCCTTTTCCCGCGATCCTTATGTCCTTGAATCTCCACCCTGTCTCCAAGAGGTAGATGAACCCGTCGTTTCTCAATCCGTTTAACCTTTCAGCGATTACGTTGCAATCGCTCAGTGGGAAACAGAGCACTTTCCTCACAAAGTCATCGTTGAGATTCAGCCAATGCACTTCTCCATCCATAACGGTTTCTTCAAAATGAACTCTGCTAGCCATGCCTCCCCCCTTTTCTCAACGATCTCCATAGCTATCTCTGGAGACAGCCTAGTTATTTCTGGAGTGTTTTGCTTCAGATGAGGCGGAACATTGTAAACCGGCATTAACTCCTTTAGCACGGCGACTATATCAGTACTTTTCCTTTTTCTCAAGGACCTGAGCCTGCCATCCTTCCCGATCCATGGACCGTATTCCCCCTCGGCGTGTTTAGCGATAAAACTATCAGATCTTTCCTTCATGGATGCTCTAGGTCCAACATAGAGCTTGTGCGCAGGGAGTTCGCATGATGAAGCTTCGAGGAGTATAAATGCAACGGTTTTCTCATCACTCCATGAAGAGGAATCTATAGGCTCGAAATCATGGTTCTTCAGGGCGTTTACTATATTGTTTTCAACACGCTGGAGCTCCCCCCATAGAACGTCTGGAGGCGGCGGATTGCTTAGCGAGTATTTTAGTACGATAATACATCTTTCCAGGGAGTGCTTCATTATCTCATTGAGCTGTAGTTGGGGTGTGTCTGGTTCGAAGAACCATGTGTCGGGATGTTTGAGAAAACATTTGGATGCAAGAATAAATGTAGACAGAGTTCTAATGCTAACGTTAGCGGTGACGTTTCTCAGAGGATCGACGGGGTCGGGAAGGAATATGACTGACTCCGGATATTTTCTTTTCAACTTGTTCTTCAAATTCTCGGTAAAATCTTCTCCCACAATATTGATGAAAGTAGGAATATCCCATTGAGAAGCCTGTTCGAGCACGTTTCTAAACGATTTGTATTTCGCAATGAGTAGTTCCACAGCGTAGCCGCTGAAACCCTTTGTCTTAAGCTCAGCCCCATAGACTCCTATGGTCTTCATGAATTTCTTCAATAGTCTAACCTGGTCTTTTTCCGCATGGGATAAGACTTGATTAACATAGGTGGTGTGAAAGGGGGTTCTATCCACAGCCGATATTATTTTTCCAGGGTCACTTACTTTAAAAGCCGGGACCAGATCGGCTTCGACACCATTCATGAAGACTCTTACGTAAGGATGCTCGGCGAACCTAAGCTCGTAAGCACCCAGCCTCTTAGCAGCCTCGAGCAAGATGTTGAATCCTTTGGTTTTCAACTCTTCCAGCGATAAAGAGGTTGGGAACAGCACGAAGACGTCTAGATCCCTATCCCCGGACAACCACGTGTCGTGAGCAATGCTGCCCTGGAGGGTGACCTCTACTGCTAATCCGCTGGCCTCACTAACTTCTCCAATAGTGTTTGAGATTCTCTCGAATATGGTTTTAACGAGCTCATATTCCTCCTTACTAGGCTTTATTTTAGCGAGGACCTCTTCCTCTACTATCCACGACATATTATTACCTCGACCCAAAACTATCATAAGGATTACTTGAATGCTTTGAAACATACATCGTTGTAGATCGGTCCTTTAGGCGTTAAAGTGCTCTTCTTCAAAACCACTCTGTCAACGATTGTTATCCCGAAGTCGTAATCTCTAAATGCTTCGATGACCTTGACGAGTCTATCCACGCCCCTACCGCTTTTAACGCGCGCCAAAGTAATGTGAGGGGTAAATTCCTCTCTCTCCCCAGGTATCTTTAAAGCTCGTAAGCCCTTCTCGACGATCTCATACAACTTTGTTAATTCGCTTGATCCCTCGGAGACGCCTGCCCATATGACGCGGGGTCTATTGATCGATGGAAAAACTCCAAGCCCTTTAACCCGCATCTCAAACCTCGGAAACTCTACGTTAGATAATAAGTTGCAAACTTTATCCACGATTTCCTTGGGCACTTCTCCTATAAATCGGAGAGTCAAGTGTATGTTCTCGTCTTCCACTGGTTTCACGTCTGCACCTGTCGAAGTTATTGCATCCCTGACTTCTACCAACTTCTTCAATACTTCCTCATTTCTTACCTCGATGGCTATGAAGATCCTTATCAAATCCCCCGTCATTGGGAACCCTTCGCGATCTCAAATTAGTTATAACCCTCAACGCTTATATACTGTGAACACAGGGAGACGTGTTGAAACTAATACTTGTCGTAGGAATGCCCGGCGCCGGGAAAACCATGGTAATCGATGTCGCAAAACGGCTTGGGATTAAAGTCTACAACATGGGTGACATCGTGAGGGAAGAAGCGTTGAAGCGTTTTAATGAAATAACGCCTAAAACAATGATTGAAACATCAATCATTTTGAGGAGGGAATACGGTTCTAAAATAATTGCGCTTAAGACCATAGAAAGAATAGACAAATCGCTCGATATTGTTGTAATAGACGGCGTTAGAAGCCTTGAGGAGCTCGAAGAGTTCAAGAAGCTTGGCGAGACAATCATAGTAGCAGTACATGCTTCACCGAGAACAAGATTCCAAAGGATCCTGGAGAGGCGTAGACCAGGGGATCCTATTTCATACGAAGATTTCACACTAAGGGATCTCGTAGAGCTTGGATTCGGGGTTGGAAACTTGATCGCTTTGGCCGACTTCATGATTGTTAATGAATCCACTGTGGAGGAATTGGAGAAAGTCTCTCTGGAAATATTTGGGAGATTGGTGAAGAAGGATGGTTAAAATAGAGGTTGAAGCCGAAGTCCGGGCTACTGAGGAGGTTGAGAAGGTTAAAAAAGCTGTGGAAAACGTTTATCGGGGAGACCTCGTTGTAGTGAGGGATGGTGAAAACACGTTTGTGAAGAGTATATCAGTAGATATTGTGTCCCTTGAGCCATTGAGAAAGCTCATTAGAGTTCAGCAGATTGGTCCGGCGGCCAAATCGTATCTCCTAAGAAGAATCAATGATAACCAATTAACGATTCTTCTTCATAAACAGGCAGCTTTTGCTTCCAGAGTCTCGTTCGTTGACGACTCGAGAGAATCCCCCATGGGCCCGATCAAGATCGTGGTTACTGGTGATAACCTTGATGAAGTCGTGAAGTATCTTGCAGATTAATATCTTAAGAACTTGATCAAGTCTCAACGTCTCTCATGGTTCAGGAGAGTAAGATCATGTAATCTTTTGCCACTACTACGTTTCTGAAGAACCTATATGCATCAACGTATAATTCATTATCATCTGAGTATCGGGCGCTAATATGTGTTAAAACCAGAAGCTTTACTCCTGCTCTTGAGGCTATCATTGCGGCATCGCCTGAGGTCGAGTGGCCCTGTTCGTGTGCTTCTTCCCTCATCTCTGAAGTAAAAGTTGCTTCGTGTATCAATATGTCTGCGTTCTTCGAGTATTCTATGGTTGTCGATGCAGGTCCCGTATCTCCCGAGTAGCTTATCACGGTCTTACCAGCCTTGAGTAGAAAACCGTACGCGGGAATTGTGTGAGACACTGGGTATGGAGTAACTGTGATCTTGTCATCAGTATACTCTACTCCCTCGGTGATATCGATGAAACTCAATTGAAAACCTATGTTAAGCAAATGCAACTCCCTATACTTTTCGATCAAAGTGAAAATCTCTTTAGGAGCCATAATCTTCAATGGATCCTTCCTGTTGGAAAGATGCATGGTTTGTATCAGACCAAATAACCCCAGGTAATGGTCGCCGTGAACATGTGTTATAAACACGGCTTTAATCTTCAATGGGCTCAAACCGGCTTTGAACAGCCTAGATTGGCAACCCTCTCCAATATCGAGCAGGTAAATATTTGAATCAGCCTTCACGGCTATGCAAGGTAATCCCCTACTAATAGGTATGGCAGCGCCTGTACCTAACATGAAGACTCTGATGTTCAATCGTGTCTCACCACGTATACTGCCCGGGTCAAACTACTGTGTACGTAATCATAATACTTATTGACGAGATATAATCCCTCCTCCCTCAACTTGTCTTCAACGAAGTATTCAAGGTGAGATGGTGCTATAAAGACAGCATAGGCCTTGGGCTTAACCCAGTCGAGGATCTTGTGAATGAACATAGAATACAGTAAATGTATGCTCTCGCCGTGCGTGCTGGCGCCCCTTCCATAAGGAGGGTCTGTTACGACAGCATCAGCGCCCACGAGCGCGAGCGTTGTTGAGTCCCCCAGGATCGGGATAGCGTTTGAACCATAGTATTTGAGATTAACCAGCATTCCATGAGCGAGACTCCAATCTAGATCAATACCTATTGATGCAATCCCGAAAAATGAAGCAATAATTGGGATGGTCCCCGTTCCCGCGAATGGATCTATTAAAACGTGCCCTGGTCTAACTCTTGCTAGATTCACCATTGCCACGGCGATTCTTGGGTTCAGGGCGATGCTTCTATCGAATGGCTTATAGAATCTGCCCCTCCTCGTCCAGAAGTCCCTATGCTTGTGAGTTTTAACCCCTACCACTACTCTGTTATCCGAGAACAATAACCTGACCTCGCAACCCTTGGAATAATTGAAGCCTAACCGCGTCTTCGATGAAAAAAGGGAGAGATAGGGAGCAACGACGTTCTCGCTGACTGTTTTCTTCATAACTGATGCGTGAATCCAACCCTTCACATCGTTCAAAAATGCTTGTATCTCGAGACGAGGGTTCAGGGGATCATCCTCACCCAGGTAGATCCCAGCCTCTCTCAGAAAACCAGACCTTCTCATGATTACATCGAGAAGTCTTAACGGGACTTCAGTAGTGCATACCATAGTTGTGCACTTCAGCTGATTGTTGAAATCATACGTTTCAAGAAGGGCTTTCAGCTCTCCTATCGCTAATTCCTCATTGGAGCCGTTTAGCACGAAGTAAACGTCGACCTTTTCAAGTCTTTCGTTAAATATCTCATTAATCCATCGACACTCTTCCATGAAGTCTTCTGGGACGTCACTCAACTTTTTCAACCATCTCTTTAATCGCGTCCGATAATCTGTTGGTAATGTCGATGTACTCTATGAGAGGGTCGGAGAGACGGATTCCCAGCGTATCTGCCAGCAAAACTTTTTTCACCCCAGCGGCTTTGATCTTCTCAAGCGCGTTTCCAATCATTAATCCATGGGTTGCTGCTATCACTATGGAGGCTGCGCCCTTGTCTAACAATAGTCTGGACGCCTCGGCCATGGTTCCCCCCGTGCTTATTATGTCGTCGACCATAACCACGTTTTCCCCTTTAATCTCTACTTCACGTGGTTGATATGAAACCTGTCCTGTAACCCTGTCACGAGTCTTGATTAGATAGTCGAATTTTAAGCCTAATTTCCGGGCAGCAAACTCTGCCCTTTTCAAGGCTCCCTTGTCTGGAGCAATTACCACGGGATTTGAGACAATATCCATTGCCTCCGCGACCAACAGGTCTGAAACAAGAATATTTTCTACAAACCCCTCGAACTCGGAGAGCCGCTCAGGGTTATGAACATCAACCGTTAATAGTGAACGAGCCCCCATGGATTTCAATGCTTTCAACACTAAACTAAAAGAAACCGGCTCTCCTGGTAGGAAAATCTTGTCCTGCCTAGAGTAGGCTATGTAAGGTATGATTAAATGAACGCTTTCTGCTCCAGCTCTCATAGCGGCATCTACCAGCATCAATATCTCGACGAGACTCCTGTCTTGCCATGGATACATTGTGTTAATAATCAAGGCTTTCCTGTTCTTCAACTGCTCAGGTGGTTCAATCCTTACGTATTGTTCTCCATCCGGAAACTCCTTGTAATGAGTTTTGATAAGCATACAGTTTAACCGTTGGGCTATTCTCTCGGCTTGGCTAACGTAATTTCTTCCAGGGATTACAACGGCGCTCACTCCCGCATCCCCTGCTTGACTTATTAGGGTATTATTGGTAAAAACCCTTTTAGTGAGAGTAATGGGGTTTGCCCCTGACCAACCTGGAGTTAGAGAGGCCGTTCTATGGGAGCCCGTCTCGAATAAAGTAGTGAAGTGCAATCTATGTCACAGGAGATGTCTAATAGTTCCAGGGGCTTACGGGGCATGTGGAGTCAGGTTTAACCATGATGGGAAGCTTTACACTCTAGTCTACGGCATGCTGACGGCGGCCAACCCGGATCCTATTGAAAAGAAGCCGCTGATGCATTTTCACCCGGGCTCATGTGTTTTATCGATATCAACGGTTGGTTGCAATTTCTACTGTAAGTTTTGTCAGAACTGGTTGTTGAGCCAGTCTCGAAGAGACCGAGTGTATGGAGAGTTATACACGCCGGATGAAGTCGTCGAGGAGGCCGTGTCAAGAGGTTGTGAAGGAATAAGTTACACATACAACGAGCCCACGGTGTTTTTTGAATTCATGTTTGATGTAGCTGTATTAGCTAAGAAGAAAGGGTTGTTCAATACCATGGTGACCAACGGGTATATGACTCCTGAGGCGATAAAGCTTTTGGGTAGTTTGATAGACGCTGCTACAGTGGACTTCAAAGCATCAGGGAATGTAGAATTTTACAGGAAGTACATGGGAGTACCTCAATCAGAACCCATCTACGAATCCTTGATTGAGATGAAGAAACAGGGGTGGTGGATAGAAATCACTGATTTAATAATTCCCGGGATAGGGGATTCCGAGGAGGATTTAGCTAGGTTGGCTGAATGGATCGCAGCTAATTTAGACCCCGAGACCCCCTTCCATCTTCTTAGGTTTCACCCTGAATACATGCTGAACAATATACCGCCCACGCCCGTGAAAACCCTCGAGAAGCTAGCGGAGATAGCCTTCAAGAAGGGTTTGAAACATGTTTATTTGGGAAACGTCTGGGGTCACAAGCTAGAGAACACTTTTTGCCCTTCATGCGGCTCTCTCGTAGTGGAGAGGAGGGGTTTCTATATCAGTAGGTGGGGTTTAACAAAGGATTTTAAGTGTCCAAGGTGTAATTATACTCTAAGATTTAAGGGAGTCTTTCACGATTCCAGATTCAGAGAATCTTTAATCTGGTGGTGAAGATTCCCTACTACATTATTGTTCTCGGTACTGCGGGAAGCGGTAAGACTACGTTGACAGGTATGTTGATGAACTACCTAGATTCGCATCAATTACATGCTTCCATAGTTAACCTGGATCCAGCTGTCGAGGAGCTTCCCTACGAACCCGACGTGGATGTTAGGGAGTGGATTGATGCAAGGGAGATTATGGTTAAGCAGGGACTAGGACCTAATGGTGCTTTAATTGCATCCGTGGATATGTTGGCGTTTAGCATCAATGAGTTGAAAGACCAGGTTGATTCATTGAGGGCAAATTACGTTATAATTGATACTCCCGGACAGTTAGAGATATTCGCGTTCAGAGATTCAGGACCCATAGTATTGAGAACACTTATAGGCGAATCAAAGGCTGCCGCGCTCTTCCTGATTGATGGGCTATACGCGCTGAAACCGAGCAACTTGTTTTCGGCGATGTTGTTGTCCGCTTCAACATTCTTCAGGATAAAGTATCCACAGATCAACGTGTTTACTAAGACAGACCTACTCTCCGAGAGCGAGTTCTCGAGCTTGCTTAGCATGCTTGAAGACCCGGATGAGCTTGCGAGTAAAGTAGTGGGTGATGCTGAAACGTTGCTCATGTGGTCCTCTGAGGAAGTCTATGCGGTTGCAGAGAAATTACACAATTTCGAGTCCATACCAGTATCCAATGTTAATGGACAAGGTTTCGACGACTTGTATGCAAGTATTCAGAGGATAGTTGCCGGTGGAGAGGACTATCTTACGGAGGAGCCGAACCCGGTACTATAGTGTGGCTATTCCGTGCATCGATGGAGACATTTAATATTTATTTTCTTGACGCCTTGATAATCTATACCAAACAGGATTATTGGTTGAGATTATGATAGAAAAGTTCTTCAATCCGGAGTCAGTGGCGATAGTAGGAGCCAGCGATAAGCCAGGAAAAGTTGGAAAAGTCATTCTCGAGAACTTCGTGAAAAAATTCAAGGGAGAGATATACCCTGTAAATCCGAACTACGAGAGCATCATGGGATTGAAATGCTATAAGAAAGTTTCAGAACTGCCTAAAGCGCCAGACCTAGCAGTCATAGTTATTCCCGCTGACGGAGTCCCAGAAGTTCTTGAGGATTTGGGAGAGAAAGGGACCAAGGCAGTGATCATTATAAGCGGAGGGTTTAGAGAGACAAATACTCCTCGAGGCGAGATGTTAGAAAACAAGGTTAAGGAGATAGCCTCAAAATACGGTATAAGGATTGTTGGACCCAATTGCATAGGAATATTTGATAATTGGAGCGGGGTCGACACCTTCTTCCTGCCAGAGGAGAAAATGAAGAGGCCTCCGAGAGGACACGTCGGATTCATAAGTCAAAGCGGTGCCTTCGCATCCGCCCTAATCGATTGGATGGCATACAACAATATTGGGGTTTCGAGGGCAGTGAGCTATGGTAACAAAGTCGACGTAGATGATGTTGACTTGTTAAAGTTCTTTAAGGATGACGAGAAAACAAAGATCGTCCTTATGTATCTTGAAGGATTGAAAACTAACCGAGGTAAAGAATTCATAAGAGTAGCTCGCGAGGTCGTGAAAGTCAAGCCAGTGGTGATATACAAGGCTGGTAAGACGAGCAGGGGCAGCATGGCCGCGGCGAGCCACACGGCAGCTCTGGCTGGCGACTATAGCTTATACAAATCGGCAATAAAACAGGCGGGATTAATAGAGGCAGACTCCTTCGACGATATAATGGATATTACTAAGATCCTCTTGACCCAACCCTTGATGAAGGGTAACAAAGTATACATCGTAACAGACGCTGGGGGCGTCGGGGTAATGTTGACTGACGCCTTAGCAACTCAAGGATTTGAATTGCCTAGGACGCCGCCTGAATTAAAGGAGGAGCTAAAGAGTATTCTCCCCCCTCATTGCATCATTGAAAATCCAATTGACTTAACAGGCGATACTGATGATGAGAGATATATGAAAGTTCTTGAGAAAATCTTGCCGAGGAGCGATGTGGATGCAGTAGTTGTTGTAGCTCTTCCTCAGGTCCCCGGAATAAGAGGGGCGATCGCGGACTACTTGATAGAGTCCAAGAAAAAATATGGCAAGCCAATTATCGCTCTCGCCATTGGCGGCGAGGAGGCCAAGAAGATATCCGAGAAGCTTGAATCTGGAGGAGTGCCAGTGTTCGAGTCGCCTGAAAGAGCTGCGAAAGCCCTAAAAGCATTATATACTTATAGCATGATAAAGAAGAGGTGTGATTAAAATTGATTCCCAAAGAGATCATTAGAAAAGCCTTAGATGAAGGTAGGACCAAGCTATTAGAGCATGAAGCTTTCCAAGTGATCAAGTACTATGGTATTAAATCGCCTGAAGTAGTCGTGGTTAATAGTGGTGAGGAAGCAAAAGAGTTAGCACCTAAGATAGGATTCCCCATTGCCTTAAAAATAGTCTCTCCAGACATTTCTCACAAAAGCGATGTGGGAGGAGTCAGGCTTGGCTTGAAAACTCCGGAGGAAGTTGCTAAAGCAGTGGATGAAATGTTCAGAACCGTTAGGTCGAGAGCTCCTAATGCAAGGCTGGTCGGAGTGTTAATGTACAACATGGCTCCCCAGGGGCTTGAAGTAATTATCGGGGGAGTAAGGGATGGAATATTTGGCCCCGTCGTAATGTTTGGGCTAGGAGGAATATTCGTCGAAGTATTGAAAGACGTCTCCTTTAGAGTATCACCAGTCAAGATGGAAGATGCGCTTGAAATGTTAAGGGAGATTAAGTCCTACAAGATATTAGACGGCTATAGGGGTCAACCCCCTGTCAATAAGGATGCAATAGCCGACATGATCATTAAGACTTCAAGACTTCTCGAGGACAATGAAGAGGTAGAATCAATAGATTTAAACCCAGTCATGGCATATCCAGACTCCGCAATAGCTGTCGACGCCAGGATCATATTGAAGAAAACATAGTGGATGGGTAGTTAAATGGAGAGCACTGAGTTAAAATTACAAATCGAAGGATTGACTAATGAGTTGAACCTAGTTAGAGAGCAGATAAAAGGGGCTAAAGAAGAAAGAGCAAAAATCATTGATGAGCTGAAGAATCTTAGGTCGGAAAGAGCTAAGTTGTTGAACGATTTACCAAGCATTAGGGAAAAATATAAATCAATAGTTTCTAAGAGACGAGAGCTGATTGAAGAGTACAAAAAGCTTAGCAACGAGAAGAAGTCAAGGCTGGCTGAACTCAAAGAGTTGAAGGAATTGCTTTTGGCAAAGAACAATCAGATTCGTGAAATGGAGAAGGAGGCTAGAACTCCTACGGCGATACTGAGGGAAGAAATCAATCGTTTAGAGTGGCAGCTTCAGACTCGGGTACTGACGCTTGAAGAAGAGAACAGGATCATAAGCAAGATTAAAAGATTGAAAGAGCTCCTTGACAAGGCTGAAGCCTTGAGAAGGGAGAGGAATAGCACGCTCGAGATGAAAGCACTATTGTCTAGTATAAGGATTCAAGTTGAAGATTTAACCAAGAAGATGAAGCTTCTAAGAGATGAGATAAACAAGTTGACGCAAGAAAAAGACACGTTGAAGTCTAAAATAGATGAGATTATCAAAAGAAATCTCGAGCTGAAATCACTGATTAACGAGAAGCAGGAGAGAGTTAACAAACTATCTGCGCTGATAGACGAATACTTCAAGAAGCAAGCGGATTTGAGGGAAAAAATCAGTCAGCTTCAGAAAGAGTTGGAGAAGAGTAAAGTCACACGAATAATCGATTT
This sequence comes from Thermosphaera sp., assembly GCA_038827615.1. Taxonomy (NCBI): domain Archaea; kingdom Thermoproteati; phylum Thermoproteota; class Thermoprotei; order Desulfurococcales; family Desulfurococcaceae; genus Thermosphaera; species Thermosphaera sp. The sequence goes on along the minus strand of JAWBNK010000001.1, from coordinate 927,116 downwards.
AAAGAAGCAAGAAATTATGGAGAAGCTCAAGCGGGGCGGTAAACTCACTATCGAGGAGTTGAAGATACTCTACGGAGAACCCGACGACCTGATATCAGAATAACCTGTTAACTTAGAGTCTATCTTCCAAATCTTCTTTCCCTAAATTGATAACTCCTAATTGCTCTCCAAAAATCTATTTTTCTAAATTCTGGCCAGTAGACATCGCAGAAGTATAGTTCACTGTATGCTGACTGCCACAGTAGAAAGTTGCTTATTCTTTCTTCTCCGCTTGTTCTAATTATCAAGTCAGGGTCGGGGGAATTATTGGTGTACAAGTACTTCCTGAAGTTCTCCTCTGTTAATTCATCTAGTGTGATTTTCCCAGCTACAAGATCCATCAAAATCTTTTTTATAGCATCTAAGATCTCCTGTCTACCTCCGTAACACAGAGCTATGTTTAAACTATAGTTATGGTAGTCTTTCGTCTTTTCCTCTAACTCTCTTATAGCATTTATCAAATCCGCAGGTACTAGGGTGTAATCCCCTATAATCTTCACTTTAACCTTATACTCGTGTATCTCTGGGAGGTCCTTCAACTCCTTCAACCCTTCAAATGCTAGGTTAAAGAGTTTTTCCCTCTCCTGCGGAGGCCTATGCCTGCAATTCTCGGTGCTCATCGCATAGATAGTAACATGTTTAATGCCTAGGTCCCATATCCATCGTAATGTCTCTTTAATCTTCTCATATCCGAAAACGTGTCCCTCAGAAGGATCTAGCCCAACTCTCTTAGCCCACCTCCTATTGCCATCAGGTATGATCCCCACGTGGTTTGGAAAAGGGCCATTCTTTATCTGTAGCCACAGCCACTTCTCATAGATCTTGTAGAAAGGCCTTAGGAATCTATTGCCAGTTTTCAAGGTCAGCGCTTCTATTCTCTCTCTGCTCGTCTTCAAATCAGCATCATCTCATATCCATAATAATGTAACCAGTTATATTAAGGTTCATAACTTCAAGAAGAGAATATTTAAAAATGAATAATCATCTCATTTTCTTTAATAGTGCTTAAGGGGTTGGAAACATGTCGTTTTACCAAGGCAACGACTTGAGAAAGCCAACTGGTGGAGTGAAAGGTGTTCACAAAGGCAAGAGAAAATACGAGCTGGGTTCCCCGCCTACTTCAACCGTTCTTGCCGACAAGGAGGAGATAAAGATCGTTCGTACCAGAGGTGGAAATAGAAAAGTGAGGGTGAAGAAGGCCTTATACGTGAACGTCTATCTACCTGAGGAGAAGTCGTGCCGCAAAGTAAAGATAATGAGCGTTGTGGAAACGCCATCAAACCCGCAGAACGCTAGGTTTCAAATTATTTCAAAAGGCACAGTAGTTAAAACGGAGCTGGGGCTTGTTAAAATCACGTCAAGGCCCGGGCAAGACGGAGTATTGAATGGAGTATTGTTGAAGCGTTAGCTCTTATTGGTGGTTTTTTGAGCCGAGAATATAGGGGAAGAAAAGTAGTTGTTTATCCATCATATTTAGACTCAAGCCTCACGAGAAAACAGGGCCGCAGAATCCCGGCTTCACTGAGTGTTCCGTCACCCTCGATCGAAGAGATTTTTCAAGCAGCATTAAAACTGGGTTTAAACCCGGTTCTTGAGAAGGATAAGGCATACCCTGGGCAATGGTGGGTTAAGGGCAGAGTGTTAGTAGATAAGAATGCTGAGAAGCATAATCTCCTCATCAGAATTGCAAAGGAGATTAAGGAAAATAGGTCAAGAAAACCGTTGAAATAATATCTATAGTATTATGGTGAAATTTAAGATAATGATTAAATTTTGATGTATTCGGGTAATTTTGTATTAAAAAGGTATTATTGGCGAGACTCCTTTTAAGCATAAGAGTCAAAGGATATATTACAGCAGTATTACCCGGTCCTGGGTGATTAAAATGAAGAAGCTTGGCCGTGTTCACCAAGTAACGCGCGATGGCAACGTGATTTTAGTGAGCGAAGTCGCAGATGCTTCGAAGACACTGGGTTTTTCAGTGTATGATGAAAACATGAGGAGGGTTGGCAGAGTCGTTGACATCATCGGCAGGGTGGAGGATCCACGAATAGTAGTAAAGCTTGAGAATCCGGAGGTGGTAGCGTCAATCCATCCCGGCTCATTCTACTATTTTCAACCTCCAGTTGAGCGCAAGCCCCGGCGCGCAGGGAGGAGAACCAGGAGGTGACATAGCGTGAAGATAGCGTGCAAGTCTTGTGGATCAACTCATATAGTATTCGATGAAAACTTAAACGCGTTTATCTGCACTAGTTGTGGGGTAGTCCTGGATGAAAAGCCGGTTTACAGTGGTTTCGAGTCGACAGGAAGAACCGATTCCACGCCAAGATACAGCGGAGCATTCACGAACCGTGTTCACGATCACGGTGTTGGTGGCACCGAGATCTCTGGGAATATCATAACGCATGTTAAGTCGGGAAGGACGTGGGCAGCTAAGCACTATGATATAAGAGTTGACAAGTCCAGTAGAATAGTAAAGAAAGGATTAACCGAGCTTAATGAATTGATCAAGATCCTAAAACCACCTTCAAGCGTGCAGGAGACTGCGGCAGACTTAACTAGTCAAACAGTGAAAGGTATGAACTATAAAGAAAAAACGTTAAGACGGATCGCGGCGGCGGCCTTATACCTGGCATACAAGATCCACAATCAGCCCAAAGTAGCGAGAGCTTTCGCACAGGAAGTTGGTATTACAATGGATGATTTATGGGAAGGTATTAGGAAGATAAGGGAAAGCGTTAAAGACTTCAAAATAGAGCCTCAGAAGTATGATCCGAGGACTTATGTTACAGTTATTGTTAAAAAACTTGCTCTTCCGGCCGAAGTTGAGGTCCTGGCCAACAAGCTACTATCCGCCACCGAGGAAACATATTTAAGCGGAAAGAGCCCTGCAAGCCTTGCTGCCGCCTCGGTCTATTTAGCCAGCGTCATCTCTAATAATAAGAGGAATCAGTTGGAGGTAGGAAGCTCAGTGGGTTTAACGGATGTTGCTGTGAGAAATGCCTATGACGCAATAGTCAAGAACACGTATATAGACATTATAATGTAGCTTTTAAAGGTCCATCCTAACATTATTTCAGAGCTTGAAATCCCAGATTATGAGAGAGCAGAGCTAGCCGTTCTTCAGCAATACTTGCTATGGCAATAATAGTCACAGAGGGGTGAAGACTGTTAAAATACTGGATGGAAAGGCTTATTTGAATTTAAAACATAAGCGATTAATCGTGGTTAACTCATGATACGCCATGGAAAAACATCGGGATCGTTTCAGAGGTCCGCACTATTGTTGTTACTATTCTTGATCATTTCATACGCGATTTTTCAACCTATAATTTTAACCGCGGATGTTCAAGTTCCGGTTGACTGCGAGGAATTCTTTTTCCTCAACGCTATATGGATTAGTTTTTCAAATAATACCGAGACATTGTATCTAGAGTCGCCGTCAAACTTTACCCTGGGCTCAACTATTAATCAAACCGTGGAGACACTTTACACTAAGAATGTCGTGTTCAACTCTACAGTCAGTGGATTCGAGTTTAATGTTGCAAAAGGCGAGGGGGCCTACGCGTATTTAGTCAACAAAATACGGATTTGCTATCCTCGGCCGGGCTGGATGGAAACCCTGATTATTAAAGCTTTATCCAACGTATCCTACCAGCCTACGTCTTGGAGCGATTTCCCCAGTGAAGTCGTTAACAAGTATGTAAGACCGCAGAACTCCGCTGTTGTTAACATAGTTGTTCCCCAGTTCGAGGCATGGTTCCAACGAACTTATGGGATCCCCGTTGCAAATGCTAGCGCGGTAGGCCTTGCGGCGGCGGCAGCGTGGTTTATTTACATGGAGTTCATAGAGTATGATGCTAGTGCGGAACCACGGAGCATTGAACAGGTTGTTCAATCCCGCCGGGGAGATTGCGATGACATGTCAAGGATTCTCGTCGAAATTTTAAACTACTACGGGATCCCGGCAACAATAGGATATGGATATGTATATATCAGTGATGAAAGATTTTCGAGGTATGTAATGCCTGTTGAAAACGTAACCTACATTTTCAGATTTAATGGTCCACACGCTTTCACCCTGGTATATATTCCAGGGATTGAATGGGTTAGCGTCGATTGGTTGGCAGGCTCCCTTTGGCGCTATCCGTTCCTTTTTGAGAGCGAATCAAGAGAAACAGCGGTAAACGAATCAGCGGTTGAGCAAATGCTTGATCTACATAGAAATATTAATGGGTCTCAGCTGATTGCAATCTTTTCGCGTGACGAGTTCATCGATTCGTTTGGATTAGAGTTAAACCAGGAATTTATAGAGGATTTTATCAACCGGACGTTCTCGGGGGAACCCCTCCCCCCTAGTCCACCGGTTACCGAGAACGGCTCCGACGCAAACACATCCACGATAACCAGTTCGGAGGAGAGATTTTTGAGCGAGCAGGAGTCGAGGCGAGCCGGAAGTGAAATTATATCTACTAGCACGATCTTATTTTTACTCTCCATCACAGGAGTTGCTGTTCTAACTGTGGCATACTTTTTAAGGAGAAAGACAGGGGGCTATTACACGAGGGGTGGATTGTTTAAATATATTACGGTTTAATTTCCATAATATTAATTAAAAGTAGGCTCAGTGAGTCAGAAATGACCTCTCAACTAGATTACGAGTTAAGTGATGAGGATTTGAGGATACTACGTCACATATTGAGAAACTCTGACAAACCTCTATATCAGAGCGAGATTTGGAAGGAACTTAAACTAGACAGTAGAGCTGCTTCGAGAAGTTTACAGAAACTGGAGTCTATTGGAATCATCAGGAGAAAGGAGGCTGTGGTAAATGGGCGAAAGACCTTCCTTATTGAACCGGATATTGAGAAGATAAATCAGGTACTGGTGGCTCGTAAATCAGCCAAAAGTGAGAGCGGTCTCGAAGAAGTATTGGATGTTGTGTGCGTAAGTTGCCCGTTCATATACAGGTGCTACCAGGGAGGATACTATGATCCTACAACATGCACATGGCTATCAGATTATATTAGAAAACTTGTTAGAGAGTTGGGGCCTCAGCTAAAGGCTCTCTAGTATTTTGACCGCTTCTAGGAAGTCCCCATCTATTCTAATGCCTCTCGGGTCGAAATGCGTTCTGGATACTCTAAATCCATGGTCTTGTAAGGCCTCAATAATCCTCTCGATTGGAGGCATGTTCTTTTTGACTCTGGAATATATTTTGTCGAGCCTGACGTACGGGTTTTCAACTCTTGATTCATCGTTTAGCGTTTTCAGTAGCTTGATCGTTTGCCTCTGAAGCCATGGATATTTTGTGGAATTAATGATCATATCGTTGATCACCTCGGTTGAAAAAATGTTGCACTTCCACAAGGGTCCAACTAAGACGACTCCTTCTTTCTCGAGTTCCATCGTTCCCACTTCATTATCAATGAATCCTCTTTCAAGCGTCTTGGGGGAATACCATATATAGCCTATGCATTTGTTGAGAGTAGCGAGAGAGGGCGAAGCGCCCCGCTCCGTTTCAAATATAACTCTGTAATAGTGCCGGTATTGGAATGATACCACAGGCTTTACGGCAACATCGTGAGCGGCTCCTCTAAGAGCCACGTTGGATATCAAGACGCGTATACCCAACTCCTTGTTGAAGTCCACGTCAACGCACTTGTGCCAGTACCTTCTAAGCATTTTGGCCCTATTGCTACATGTTAAGGGCGCGGTATCTGTGGCTGAGATCCCTAGCGATGCCTTCTTGGCGAGTGGTTTAAACGCTGAATCAAGGTAGGGAACGGGTGAGCCGTATGGATCAACATCTACGTAGTCGAACGGAATCCCGGTGAAGGTGAGCATATTTAAAAGGGCATTTGCCTCCTGATTGAAGGCTTGAACTCTTTGTTGAAGATTGTTAATGGCGATGTTCCTTTTAATATAGTAGTAAGCCCTAGGATCTACATCGTTGACTATGCCTTCGCCGTTTGCCTCTAACGATATCCTAATACCCCGTACTCCAGTCCCTGCCAAAGCGTCTATGAATGTTGAACCGTTCTTAAATCTTGTGGAGAGATATAAAACCGTGACGTCTCTCCCGAGAACGGCTTCTGGATTGTAGAAAACGGGCATCCATGCTGGTTCAAACCTTCCATCCGACCTGATGTAGTATTTCAAACGTGGAACAATTACTCTGGCAAGTCCTTCGCTAATTACTTCCTCGCTTTCCTGAAATATCATACTTAAACCCTCTTTAGTGAAGCATACGCCTCTTCAAAGACTTTATCCCGTAAGATCTCTCTGTTTGAAACTGTTACATTAAACCACTTCCCGTTGTTAAGTTTCGATAGGATTTCTGAATCGCTCATTCTCTCGTGGACTACCAGGATTTTCACTGTATTTTTCGCTAATATTTTGAGAAGCAATGGCTTAAATACTGGTATTTTCAGCTCCATGGGTCCAACTTCATCAATACCTATAATACCGTTAGCTTCTATTGCTGTTTTCAAAGATTTCTCGATTAATGCTGAGGCTTCCTCGACCAACACTCCATAAGACCCCACTTTGACCGGCGAGTTAACGCCTTTTTTGGCTAACCAGGACTCTTCACCAGTGGACAAGTCTACTATCTTAAACCCCAGTCTGACGCCTCCATCCCTGACTTCTGGAGTGCGAAAGCCATATACCATGAACCCTTTCTCTCTCAACTTGTTAATAACATGCATGAAAAGAGTAGACTTTCCAACCCCAGGTCGTCCGGTTATCACGATATTCATTTTTACTCCGCACTGAGTATCATGCAATTTTCTTAATTAATTTTTCAAGTTCCTTCAACCCATCCTTCTCCTTCAACACTATTAAGAGGGATTCCGTTAGGTTGGCCATTTCTTCTGCTTCATCTAATTTTCGATGAGACTCCATTGTTTCATCTTGTTTTACGATGCTGAATGTTCTATCACCTTTCAACGCAATATCGACTGGCGTCCTCTTGAATAGAATACCTACATAGTTATACCTTGAGAGAATATTTGTAAGCTCTCGATCCAAGCGTTCTCGATCGCTCTTGATGACTGTTGCATCTTCTTCGCTGACCCTGTCTTTGAGGGGATCGATCTCTTTAAATATGTCTTCTCCAAAATATTCCGCCAACTGTAAAGCCGTGTTCAATGAAACCATCGAGGAGCCCTTCTCATATAGATAAAGAGCTTTACGCGTTAATCCCAAAGCTTCAGCCAGCTCCCCCCTTGAGAGATTCATCTCCATTCTTCTCTCACAGAATTTATGAGGATCCAAGCGTAGAACATACACACCCTTGATATTGTATATCAACGGTTTCTCGTTCTTCACAATATAGTTCTTAAATAGCTCGGGCGAGATCACGTTGACGTTGCCTTTAACATACACAACGTCATCCTCTATATTTCTCCCCTTGTAAGACCTAGAAATTATGATGCTTGAGGCAGAGTATGCGACCGCGGATTTGCGCAGATCTTCGATCTCCAGATTTGTGATTTTATCAGCATCCAGTGCTACTTTTATTAACAATACTTCCTTATCCCTTCTAGCTACTATGTCGATGCTTCGCCTGTCCTCGGGATACGATACTATATGAACGATGTAACCTCCTCTCTTCAACGTACTCAAAACTTCATCAATTAGTTCGTCGAACTCCTTAGAGCCTTTCAAGGCAAACCCTTATACAACTGATTTTTACATATTTGATTAAAAATAATTGTTAAAAACCCATTAAAACATTTCTACTTTCTCCTAGAGTATGTCGCTAGAACCATCGCATGGTCTCTGTCATAAGGTTCTAAGTGGACCACATCAACAATCTCGAAGCCGCGCTCCTTCAGGGTGTTGATCTCTTTCCTGTAAACTTCGCTGGGCTCCTTTGTCACGTCGATACTCCTGGCTTTGATAGCCATCAACAAGTATCCCCCATCCTTTAGGAAGTAATCGGCATTGTCAGCCACTATGGATGCCTGATCCGGCTGGGCTACATCGGCATATAAGCCGTCGACGAGTTCGACTACGTGGCGGTATTGAAACGGTTTCCTAGCGTCAGCGAGTATTGGTATTAAGTTCTTCCTAACATCTGCAACGATCACGAATTCTCTCATGACCCTTGGAGCAAATTCTACCCCGAATACCTTTCCATCAGCTCCTATTATATCGGATACGTGGCTTGCAGTGGTTCCGGAGGCCACTCCAAGGTAAAGGATTTTATGCCCTTCTCTAATCGGCATCTCAGAAATACCATTTCCTAAGGCGCCGGCCAGTTTGCTCCTATACATGTTCCACTCCCGGTATTCTACGTTTTCATACCTGAAGAGTTTCTCACCATAAACCCTGTGACCCGGTACTAAGTTTCTAGTGGCGAGTCTCACGCTTCCATCATCCATTTCCACAATGAAGACTCCATAGTATTTTCCATGAGGTTTAATACTAACTACTTCACTCAAGTTGCTCACCTCCTCCACTTCTTCTTAGGTTTGGGTTTAGGCTTTTCTTCCTCCTTCTTAACAGGTGGTTTAGCGTATAGCTTTTTAATCTCTTCTATCCTCTCATCAATCTCTTTCACTAACCTATCACCGATAAATCTACCACTGAAAAAGTCTATCTTTGCAGCTATTGCTAGCTTAGCTGCAACCGTCCTCGCGATCTTACCTCTCTGCCACTTTGGGCTCTTGTGAATTGCAGGATACTGGAACAGAACACCGTGTTTAGGAGGCTTACCGCCTGTTCTCAAAGCTCTGAACAATGCTTTCTCAGCTCCTAATACCTGGATAGTGCTGGCCGGGAGCTTGGCGAGCCTTTCTAACCCTCCAGCAATGCTCATTAACCTTGCTCCTAGTTTTGCGCCAACAATGGATGTAATATTGGGGGCCACCTCCTTCATTACTACTTCGATATATCCATCTAAAGTGTCCCTCAACTTATACAACTCGAGTACTATGTTTGCAAGAATTCTGATGTAGTTTAAATCGAAATCACTCAAATCGGCTCCAATGCTCATCCTGGCTGCCTCGCTTAACTTCGTGGCCTTCTCCTCGGAATAGCCGAGCCTCCTTAGGTTTTCTTTCGTGAAATTACTTCTATCACCCAGCTCCAGAACCAGCTTCGCATACTCCGGATGCTCCTTTACCAGCTCGTCGAGCTCTGGGAAGTGAATGCTGTACCACTCCCTGAGCCTTGCAATGTAGAGGTTGATGGTTTTATCTATGTCATCTATAGCTCTAATCGCCTGGACAGCTAGGAGATCTCTTTTCTGAGCTTCCCTTCGGAGCTTTCTTCTAGTATATTCCATCATTATCTCGTGGTATTTTAGGTAGTACTCTTCGACTGTTTTGAATAAACCCAATTCTAATGCGATGTTAGGGAGCCTCCCGCGCACTTCTAGGAATAACTCCCTCTTTGAGGAGATGATTGGTGTCAAGCCATGGTTTGAAACATGTCTTGCCGTCGTCAGATGCTCTACCTCTACTTCTGAGAAACCCGCTTCTTTTAGCTTGCTAAGGGCCTCGATTAACTGAGGGGTATCCTCACCGTTTTCAATTCTTAAAAGATATTCAACGTGGTCATCAATGGAGCTTGGGGCTGGGATGCTTATTATCGGCTTTTTATCATCATTGAAAGCTAGTACTCCAATAAATGTTTCAGCAAGATAGGCTTTTGCCATTACTTTCACCGAGGTATCATTGTTTTATATTATTTAAAGAATATTTAAATATCCCTTAAAACCGTAGAAAACTCGATAGAAAGAAAATAAGGTGTGTTAATATGCCAACACACGGTTCGCTTACAAAAGCAGGGAAAGTCAGGAACGCAACCCCTAAGATACCTCCAAAGCAGAAGAAAAACAAGCCTCCGAGAGTTAGAAATAGAGTAGAGTATGTTAGAAGGATTTTAAACCCTCCTAAACAACAATAATGCTTTTATACCGCTAGTTTTCCAAAATATACATGTTCTCGTGGTGGGTTATAATATGAAGGCAAAGTTAATACTATTGATAGTTGTATTAATGATCGGCTTCGTTGCATTTGCCCCTCCTGAAGCCGAATACATGCCTGAGGGAGCGAGGTTCCCATACCCGACGTTCCCGCTACTGCCGCCGCTGGTAGCCATCTTCTTGGCTATCTATACTCAGCAAGTACTACCAGCATTATTTGCGGGCATTTGGATAGCGGCTTTAATGGTTCATGGATACAACCCCCTCATGGCGATAATGGAGACTTGGAAATGGATTGTCTCCAGCGTCACTGATTCTTGGAACGCTACAATACTGCTTTTCGACTTCATAATAGGAGCGATGGTAGCTATTTTATACGTGTCAGGCTCTATGCACTCGCTCGCAGAGGTAATTGGACGCCGGATTAGATCGGCGAGGAGCGCATCCATCATGACGTCGCTTCTAGGATTATTTGTCTTCTTTGATGACTACTCTAACACCATCGTGGTAGGGAACTCGATGAGGCCGCTTACAGATAAGCATAGAGTGAGCAGGGAACTCTTAAGCTACATAGTTGACTCCACAGCGGCTCCCGTCGCCGGATTAATGCTTGTGTCTACGTGGATCGGATACGAGGTTGCCCAAATCAATGGAGCGTTCGATGTGTTGCGTAGTCAGTTCGAGGATGGTCTGGTATCGGCGGCTCCAGATGTATCTGCTTACGCGCTCTGGTTGAGCTCAGTGCCATTCCACTTTTACTCGATTCTAGCTCTTGTTTTAGTATTCCTCGTTGCAGCTTCGAGGAGACATTTCGGTCCAATGTTGAAGGCCGAGTATAGGGCTGTGACCGAAGGGAAAGTGTTAAGGGATGGGGCTCAACCCTTAATGCCGACTGAAACAGTACTTGGACAAGTGACAGCCGAGAAAAAAGCATCATACTTGCTGTTTATAGCTTCGATAATAGGGTTGATCGGAATAACCCTGTTAGGCATGTGGTATACGGGAGCATTAGTGATCATTGAAGAAGAAGGGCTTGAAGCCCAATGGTGGACTATCGGTTTCGTGGATGCACTAATGAATGCTGATGCCGCAACGGCCTTGTTATGGGGAAGCTTCACAGGCTTCACGATATCATTTGTTGGGGCACTGCTCTCTAGAGTTATATCGTTTAGAAGAGCCATGGAGTACACCATTAGAGGAATGTACCTTATGGTCTACGCTAATGCGATCCTCGTACTGGCGTGGACTATTAAGACGGCTACGCAAAGCATTGGAACTGCCGACTACGTGGTTGCGCATGCTATAAGCGCTAATGTCCCCGCTACTCTAGTCCCCTTGATAATCTTCCTAGTCTCGATGTTTATTTCGTACACGACTGGAACAAGCTGGGGGACGTTTGCATTAATGATGCCTATAGCGATCCCGCTTGCTTGGAAAATAGCTTTAATACAGTTCAATGATGTAAGCATGGCATACTTACTCTCAGCCGCGTCAGTAGGAGCTGTCTTCGGCGGAGGCATATACGGTGATCATGTCTCGCCCATAAGCGACACTACAATAATGTCCTCGATGTTTAGCGGTAGCGATCACATTGACCACGTTACGACTCAAATGCCTTATGGAACATTCGCGGCTGCAGTATCCCTCGTGCTTTACCTACTGTTCGCTGCAGGGATCTTCAACCCAGTCATATTACTATCGGTAGGAGTCATATCATTAATAGTTGGACACAGATTACTGAACAGGTATTATTCGAGAAAAACAGGGCTTCCAGAAGTACTGCCCGATTACAGTGGATAATTTTTCTTTTTAAACCTTTACTTTCCATAATCTCCCTTGTGAGTTTCCATGGATATTTATCACGGATACACTGGAATGGTTGCTCAAAAACTAAGAGAAGCAGGCGCAGAGCCGGGCGACTTGATTAGAATAGAAAATCCTAACGGAGAATTTTTCACCGGAGTCTTAATGCCTAGGCAGATGCTTTACTCTAATAGACCCATAATTGTGTTGAAATTGTCTAATGGGTATAATGTAGGTATAAGAATAGAAGATTTGAGTAATGTAACCGTAATATCAAAGCGAAAGGGAAGGCAATCAGTCGGGGCACATTCTTCGCGAATAGAAAAGCCGTTTGTCTCCCTCCTGGCAACTGGTGGAACGATTGCTTCGAAGGTGGACTATACTACAGGCGCGGTGACTCCATTATTAGACGCCAATGAATTAATAGAGTGGGCGCCGGAATTACTCGACGTTTCTTTCCTCAACGTGAGAGAGACTATGAAGAAGTTTAGCGAAGACATAACTCCCTCCGACTGGGAAACTATTTCTCGAGAAGTATACCATGAAATGTTAGAAGGCGCAGAGGGCGTCATAGTGGCTCATGGTACAGATATGATGGCATATTCGGCATCAGCCATTGCTTTTGCTATTCAAAACAAGCCAGTTCCAATAGTATTCGTCGGCTCTCAGAGAAGTAGTGACAGGCCTAGTAGCGACGCGTTCTTCAACTTGTATTCTGCGGTGATAACTGCTTCGAAGGCTCCGTTTGCAGAATCCGTGATCGTCATGCATGGAGAATCCTCGGATACTTATTCCCTTGTTCACAGAGGTGTGAAAACCAGGAAAATGCATACAAGTAGGCGAGACGCTTTTCAATCAGTGAATGATAAGCCGATAGCAATTGTCTACCCTGCCAGGAAGGAGGTCAGGGTAGTTGGAAGAGTTTTCGAACCAAGAGATTCAAACAAGACCCCGATTTTGAAGAACAAGTTTGACGATAAAGTAGCCCTTGTGAAAGCTTACCCTGGTTTTCAGGAAGAAATAATCGAGTTTCTAGTCGACCGTGGTTATCATGGAATAGTTATTGAGGGTAGCGGATTAGGGCACATCTCTAATTCCTTAGTGGACTCTATTAGAAGGGCTGTCGAGAGCGAGATACCCGTGGTTATGACCAGTCAATGCTTGTTTGGAAGAGTTAATTTAAACGTGTATAGTACTGGCAGGCGGCTTTTGCAGGTAGGTGTTATACCGGGCTCTGACATGCTACCGGAGACGGCATATGTTAAGCTATCATGGATTCTTGGTTCAGTAACCACGAATATGGATGAAGTGAGAAAGCTCATGATGCAGAATATCGCAGGGGAGATTAATCAAAGACACACCATGGACCTTTTCCCGAGGTGGTATCATGAGTAATTTAGATTATGAGGCAATAGGCTTAAGAATTGGACTCGAGATTCACGTTCAACTAGATACCTTGAGAAAACTATTTTGTCAATGCCCCACTAAACTCCTCGAAGAAGCGCCGAGCCTGCGGATTGAGAGAACGCTCAGGCCCGCTAAAAGCGAAACAGGCGAAGTAGACCCTGCTGCCCTCTTGGAGTGGAAGAAGGAGAGGATGTATGTGTACGAGGCTCCTTCGGAGTCCTCATGCTTGGTGGAAGCTGATGAAGAACCCCCGCACAATTTAGATGAAGAATCGCTTAAACTGGCATTAGCTATAGCCATGGCGTTAAACATGCGTATTGTGGACGAGGTTCATGTTATGAGAAAAATTGTCGTCGACGGGAGCAATGTCAGTGGATTCCAGAGAACAGCGTTGATAGCCTTAAACGGATACATTCTCGATGAAGGTAAGAGAATAGGGATCCAAACTCTTTGCTTAGAGGAAGATGCAGCGAGAAAAATAGTTGAGGAGGAGAACAAGGTAGTTTATAGACTAGATAGGCTGGGAATTCCCTTGGTGGAGATTGCCACAGCACCAGACATCACACATCCCGAGGAAGCTGTAAAGATTGCTTTAAAGCTTGGCCAATTGGTGAGGTTGACTGGCCGCGCCAAGAGGGGTCTAGGAACAATAAGACAGGACCTCAACGTTAGCATCCGCAATGGGGCAAAAGTGGAGATAAAGGGGATTCAGCATTTGTATATGATCTCGCGGGTAGTAGAGTTAGAAGCTCTCAGGCAACTAAGGCTTCTCGAGATCAAAGAAGAGCTCGAAAAGAGGGGGGTAAACTCAGGTGATTTGAAGGATGAAATCGTTGATGTAACCGAAGTTTTCAAGGAGACATCATCAAAAATCATAAGGAAGGCTTTGTCGATGAGAAATGCAGGGGTTTACGCCACCGTTTTGCCAAAATTCAAAGGATTACTGGGTAAAGAGATTCAACCCGGGAGGAGATTTGGCACGGAACTCTCCGACTACGCTAAAGCGTGGGGCGGTGTTGGAGGAATATTCCATACCGATGAACTACCCAATTATGGGATAACAAGCGACGAGGTTAGAAAACTATATGAGAAGATGAAAGCCAACCCTGAAGAAGACGCTATCGTAATAGTAGCAGACCAAACCGAGAAGAGTGTAAACGCTCTAAGAGCGGTAATAGAGAGAGCTAGGCAAGCAATACTCGGAGTCCCTGAGGAGACTAGAGGAGCAAACCCTGATGGCACATCTAAGTACACCAGGCCACGTCCGGGGGCAGCTAGGATGTACCCTGAAACCGACATTCCCACTGTGTATATTACTCAAGAAATCCTCGAGGAAGCCAAAAAACTCGTTCCTGAATCGCCGGATATCAAATTGAAGAGGTTTGTTGAGCATCACGGATTAAGCGAGGAGCTGGCATCTATTCTGATAAGAGATCTAAGACTCGACTTGTATGAATCTCTCGTGGAAAAGTACAAGAAAGAAGTACAACCCTCCGTAATAGCTTCGATACTTGTCAACGTGATCCCCTCCTTGAGAAAAGAAAACATCCCTATTGAAAACATCACGGATGAGATTATTGAAAAAGTAGTTGATCTAATATCGAAAGGAGAGGTTTCGAAAGAAGGTGTTCCAGCAATCCTCAAACAAGCGGCTCTGCAACCCGGGAAAAGTATTGAAGAAATAATAAAGGAACTAGGGTTTACTAAACTGACTATTCAAGATTTGGAGAGAATAATTGACGAGATTATCATGAATAATAGAGAAAAGTTGCTTGCAAAGAGGGAGAAAGCTTTTGCAATAGTAATGAGCGAGACAATGAAACTAGTGAAAGGAAGAATCGACGGTGCCGTCGTCGCTGAAAATGTTAAAAGGATGCTTAGAGAAAGACTTAACATTGAGTAGCGATGAGGAATACTCCCGACGATGAGAGGTGATTACAAGGCATTTGTCCGAGCACGTATGCTCATAGTTTTTTATCTTCATGATGAATATCCCCGGTGTGAGCATAAGCAATGAGCTTTAAACGAGCGTGCTGATTCAAGGATGTTGAACCTTGGCCGCGTCTGAACCTTAGGTGGTGAAGAAAATGGTAGCCACTGAATCAGAGGTTGTTGAGTGGATTAGAGATTTTCTGAAAAATAGGGTTGCAGGAAAGAAAGTCGTTGAAAAACGTATAAGTGAACGAGACCTTACAGGAGGACTACACGAGTTCGTACTCTTCAGAATATTCGGAGACGATGAGGTTTTGCTTGTAAAAATTGGTGAGGACTCCCTTAAGCTAACCTACTCCACGGCCACTCTAAAGTCGGATAGAGTAGATGAGTTGGAGAGTCGGGGCTTTTTAGTGGAAAAAGAAGGTGATTATTACAAGGCCCACATAAAGCTTTCAATATCTGAATTAAAACAAGAGTATGTCAATGTACTATTAGCATCCTGTATTGGATGAATCCTCATGTCTAAGCTCTCATACTCCCAACTTCATGACCTTTTGAGGATAATAGAGCTGTACAATGAAGGGGCAAGCCTCAAGGAGGTTTCAAAAAAGCTCGGCTTGAAGCCATCGCATATTTCACACCTTATTTCGAAAGGGTTTGAGAATGAAGTCTTATTCAAATACTACAACATTCTAATGAAGCCCTTGGGATCGCGGCGACCCACATTCTTGATGATTGAAATGACACAAAAGGCAGAGGTATCAGCTTGCATTGATAATAAACGTCGAATCCTTTCTATCTATTATTCATTTAGTAGAAAACCCTTGTTAATAATGTATATTTTAGAGCGAGCCCCCATCCCCGAGGAAGTCTTAGAAATAAATACGCAGATTTGCAACATAGTTTTTTCCGGTACTGTTGAAGACGTCATCATCCCCCTGGAAAATTACACGGAGCGGAGAATTGATTTTAAGTTGATCGATGAGTCTCAGCTTGTTCCTCCTAAAGACAGCATTGATGAATTAATCATATTTGAAATGTACAATCTATTCAACCCTCCACTTCAGGGAGATGTTAGAGTCACAGATATACTAGCCCATATCTCGAAGAAATATATGCTTAAGAACATATTGTTCCACTACTACAACCATGTGAAAGATTTGACGTATCCCAGACTCATCTACAGGACGGGAGGGGTTTATTCCCTCGCCAGAATAGTATCTCCTACAATATCGCTCATGAGCAGGCTTGTGAATACGATGTTTAAGAATGGCCTCTTAGTCGGGGTTGACCAGATCAATTTGTTGAGTAAGCAACCAGCCATTGCAGTACTACACGGATGGTTCGATCCGTTCAAACTTAACGACCCGAGAGTACATCATGAAACTATTGAAAGTTCTACCTACGAGATTTATCCTTATATTACTCTTCTCGAATAGTCATAAGTGGAAGATAAAGATGAAGAAGTTAGAGGAGATTGTTAAAGAAGTACTGGCTATATCCGCAGATTACCGGGAACTATCAGAACTGATAGAAGAGTCCATCGACGTCCTCTGGAAGAGTTCTGGGAACTTCGTTTTTCACGAGCCCGGTGTGGTCGAAATCAAAAGAGGTGTTAACTTACACATTATTGGAGACTTACATGGAGATATTCACTCACTACTCAATATTTTAGAGAAAAAGTATGAATTCTTGAAGGAAGATTCTCATGTATTCGTCTTTCTCGGAGATTATGTTGATAGAGGGGACTACCAGGTCGAGACCCTTGCGGCCATCCTTTACCTAAAAACTAAATACGAGGATAAATTTATCCTCCTGAGAGGGAATCATGAACCGCCTGCTTGGCTCATACCTCATCCTCACGATTTTCCATCCATCTTGGCAGCCAAATATGGAGATAAGGGTGGCGAGTTGTATAGCTTGTTTCAGAAGCTTTTCGAAAAACTCCCTCTGGTCGCCTACGTTCAAGGAGAGTTGTTAATGCTCCATGGAGGACCTCCCGTTAAGGTCTTGGAAACAGATAGTTTTCGCGACGCCTTCTCTTTGGACTCTAAGGTATTTCACCCTAAGATAATCGAGGAAGTCCTGTGGAACGATCCTATAGATCTAAACGTGGATTTTCTGGAATCTCCACGCGGGGCTGGAAGATTGTATGGCAAAAAAGTAACCGCCCGCGCTCTAAATCTGATAAGAGGTAAGTATATTGTGAGAAGTCATGAGGTAGCCTATGGATATAATACTTCACACGAAGGATTAGTTATAACGGTTTTCGACGCGGCCATCCCGTATGGACTAGACGTTATTGGGGTAGTTGAATACGTTTACAATCCACAAGAGGATAACTACAAGTTAGATCTCGCTAAAATTCGCGTCGAGTATTGAAAAATACGGTTTATAAACTGGTATTCTTTTAATGGGTTATCGGGTGGCACTGTTGGATAAAGTCGAGGAAGAATCCATTGTCGAAATGGTGGATGAGGTCATCGGCGACATTCTCGAGGAATTATTGGAGAGGTATTATGGCGACAGTCTAGAGTCCGAAGAAGACTATGAAGAATTATTAATAACGATTGTGAACTCTGTTAAGAAAGAAGTATTTAAGGGCCGGGGAGACGTCTCCGATATCAGAGAATTCTTACTAAGACTCAGAGATAAACCTCAAATAGCCAAACTAATATTGAGTTATATCATAGGAAACTATCTCGAAAAATCAGGCGCCCTGGCCAGACACGCCCGAATACCTGAGGGCGTTTCCATCTAACCCTTCTTCAGGGTGTTTCTAATTCCTCGTCCTAGGAAAACCGAATCAAAAATCCTACGGGAGAAGAGTGGAGAGGAGGCTCGACGAGGCGATGCTAAACCCGTAGTCGCTAAAAAGAAGACTTCCAAAACATTTTCAATCGATGATTTAATATCAAAGTATTCCAAGGATGTTTTAGAGTTCCTTGGGTTGAGCGAATTAAACATTCCTGAGGAATTGAAGACCCAAATATCCCGCGAGATAATAGAGGCAGTTACAATGGGTTATTCGACTAAACCAGATGGTGAGACGATTATTAAAAGGATTAAGAGAAATCTAGAAGGATTCTACGAGCTTATTGCTCATAGAATCATAGAGGCTTCAGATGATCTCGATGAAAAAACCCTGGAATACGTGGTTTATCGCGGCGGGAGAGCTATAATCCCTAACATATCGAAACTATATTCTCTATCCCGTAAATACGGGAGGGAGGAATTAATCATGATTCTTCAAACCATTTGGAATAAGAGCGTATCGAAAGACTTTATTCAATGCCCACATTGCGGGTTTAATAGCTTAGGAAGCGATCTTTCCTGCCTCGTGTGCGGAAGGATTGTGAACGAGCAATACGTTAGGTCTCAGCTAGATTTTAACAACAAATTTAAATTATATGTTGAATCGGCGAGCGTTGCTGAATTGAGGAGCGTGCTGGAGATAGGGTATGTTTTAGCAAACTCAAGCGGCGTCTTCTCACCCCGCTCGAAAAGCGTAATCCCCGGTAGGATTTACTATTTGATTCACTTAAAGCCCTCCGATATTCACTTCATAGTGGAGAGTATAAACGAAAGGGATGTCAAGATCTAAATCAATCCTTTGGCGTTAAATCATATTCGAGCACGTATTCCTTTAGAGTTGAGCGTTGAACGTATGCCCCGTCTTAAAACTTGAAGATTCAACTCCTTGTCTTTGAAAACCCCTTTTTGCTCAAACACTATAGACCCTTTATAGTAAACTCGAACAATAGGGGTTTGCGATAGTTTTTCACCCAAGATGTCCTGCCTCGTAGCATCCACTCTGCAAACGAGAATGTTCGGATCTATTGTTTTCTCGAGCTCCCTTATTACTTCGGAAAGAATAAAGCTCTCATCATCGTCTGGAAGGTAGTATTCTATTATAACTAGATCATTAGACATCAAGGCTCTTTCTAACTCTTCTCTACTGGTTAGCTCGTACATTTCGTTCACGCGGTCACATGCTTGTTTACCTCTTTGTTTTAACCAATCTTTAAAACTAACTTCTCACACGATTCCCATGGATACGAAAAGTTTATATAGAAGCCCTTCTGTCTATTTAATAATGGATTCTAGTCAATGATTAGGTGAGCATGAATGGCGATGTATGGAATACCTGTACTTGTATTGAAAGAGGGAACTAGAAGAACGATAGGTAGAGAGGCATTAAGAGGAAATATTGCAGCCGCTAGGGCACTCGCCGAGGTTTTAAGAACCAGCCTTGGTCCACGCGGATTAGATAAAATGCTGGTCGATAGTTTTGGAGATGTTACAGTTACTAATGATGGAGCCACCATTGTCAAAGAAATGGAGGTTCAACACCCTGCAGCTAAACTCCTTGTAGAGGTTGCGAAGGCTCAGGACGCCGAGGTCGGAGATGGGACAACCAGCGCTGTAGTCTTAGCTGGAGCCTTCTTGACGAAGGCTGAGGAGCTTCTCGATCAGAACATTCATCCAAGCATAATAATTGAAGGATACACCAAGGCGTTAAGAGAATCCCTCAGGTTCTTAAGTGAGATAGCATACAAGGTTGAGCCAACCGATAGAGAAGCTTTGAAAAAAGTTGTCATGACCACGATCTCAAGCAAGTATATTGGAGGAAATGTGATTTCAAACAAGCTTGCCGACATGACTATCGAAGCGGCTCTAACAGTGGCCGAGTCAAAGGAAAACGGAACTTACGACTTTAAGACGGATGATGTGAAAATTGAGAAGAAGAAGGGAGGAAACGTTATCGACACTCAACTGATAAAAGGCATTGTAATCGATAAGGAAGTAGTCCACCCCGGCATGCCCAGGAGAGTTGAGAATGCTAAAATAGCCCTGCTAGACGCAGCCCTAGAGGTGGAGAAACCAGAGATAACAGCGAAAATAAACATCTCTAGCCCTGAATTAATCAAAGCATTCCTTGATGAAGAAGCAAATCTATTAAAAGAAATGGTTGAGAAGATTGCTGCTTCAGGGGCAAACGTCGTCATATGTCAGAAAGGTATTGACGAAGTGGCTCAACACTTCCTCGCTAAGAAGGGCATCATGGCTGTGAGAAGAGTGAAAAGGAGCGATCTAGAGAAGCTTGAAAGAGCCTCTGGCGGTAAAATAGTGAGCAGTGTCAGAGATTTGAAGCCGGAAGACCTCGGATATGCCGCGCTCGTCGAGGAGAGAAGGATAGGTAATGATAAGATGGTGTTCATAGAGGGGTGCAAGAACCCGAAGGCTGTCACTATCTTGATAAGAGGAGCGAACGATATGGTCATGGATGAGATTGAGAGAAGTCTAAAGGACGCGTTAAACGTACTGAGAAACGTTATGAGGGTTCCTAAGATAGTTCCAGGCGGCGGTGCCGTAGAAATCGAGCTTGCCATGAGGCTAAGAGAGTTTGCTGCTAAGGTGGGTGGTAAGGAGCAGCTGGCTATCGAAGCCTTTGCATCAGCTATCGAGGAGATCCCGCTGATTCTTGCAGAATCTAGTGGCAAGGACCCGTTGGAGACACTGATGAAACTCAGGCAACTTCACAGCGAAGGAAAGAAGTATGCTGGAATAGATGTGGTCACCGGAGAGGTTAGGGAGAACATGATTGAGGTTAACGTTATTGAACCATTGCTGGTCAAGGAGTCGATGATAAAGACGGCCGCGGAAGCAGCCATAACCATCATGAAGATAGACGACATAATTGCCGCCAGCCCAGTAAAGAAGGAAGAGAAGGGTAAGAAGGAAGGCGGAGAAATGCCCTCGCCCGGGAGTTTCGAGTAAGTAGAATAAACTAATCTTTTTCCCAAACACTATGTTTGGATTTATAAATCCTATACATCATTTTTGAATATTGCCCTGCTTTTGAAAGGTGTCTTGGGTAATGAGCGTAGATGTTCAGAAGATATATTCACAGGTGTTTGCCTCACGGCTTACGAGATTTGAGCTTGCTAGAGTAATCGGAGCTAGGGCCCTCCAGCTGTCGCTTGGTGCTCCCCCTCTCATAGAGGTTAGCGAGTTGAATATTAAAGATCCCGTTGCCGTAGCCATATACGAGTTGTTAAAAACAAGCTTACCTATGTCTATTCGTAGGAGGATTGAATATGGAAAATACGAGCTCGTACCAGTCAGCAGACTCCTCACGCCTGATGTTAGAAAGTATTTATCAACAATTATCGAGACGTGGAGTATCAGTAGTAGGTCTTAGCGAGTATCAGAGTGTTTATGGAAAAGTATACGACTTCTACATTGACCGACCACTCGATAAGGATAGTTTCCGGTTATTGTATAGGTTTTTCGTTGAAAACTATCGTTACATGATCACTCAGTTGAAAAGCGATACTCCAATTCTGCGGTTCCTGCCCATTCCAAGTAAAACTATCCCGTTTAAACGATTTTTAACCATGTTGACCGTGATAACTGTTGGCTTGACAGGGTATGGGTTAGCAAGCGGCTTCCTGGATATTGCTTCGAAACTGGGTTTATCAACGGGCTTAGACGTTTATCTAACAACCCTCTTATACACTCTTCTATTCCTCGCCGCACTGGGATTTCACGAGTTCGGACATATGGTATCTAGTAAGAGAGAAGGGGTTCTGATAGAAGGACCAATATTCATTCCAGCTCCTCCAATACAACTGGGTTTCATAGGAACTTTTGGAGCTTTAATAATGATGAAAACTATTCCGCCATCCAGAAGGGATCTCGCGAGACTTGGAATTTCAGGACCATTATTCGGAGTGGTGGCTGGAGCATTGATAGGGATCGTGGGAGTTTTCAACTCAATATCTATTCCATTAGAGGATGCGACAAAATTGGCGGAGGCAGGAGAGATTGGTTCGATCCCTATAACAACGCTGGGACTGGAGCTGTTGTTGAGGCTGAGACCTTTGGAGAGTGAAGTATTGTTGATTCACCCACTACTATTTATCACTTACATAATATTCATTGTCACATTCCTCAATCTCCTTCCAATTGGTCAACTCGACGGGGGACATGTATTGAGGAGCTTGTTATCGCCGCGAGCTCATGAGAAACTGGGAAACATAGTTATTGTCTCACTAGCGTCAATTGGAGTTTTTCTTATACTAGCGAACTATTCTGCCGGGTTCTACTACTTAATGCTATCTCTTGTGGTACTACTCTTGAAAAGGTTTGTGGCTAAAGGACAACATCCAGGGAGCGCTGACCATTACGACAATGAAAGGCCGTGGTTTTACTTAATTCCTTATATCGCTATGCTAATTATTGTAACGCCCATACCAATAGGGTGAGGAGTGAGTACCGACGAGTTTTCAACGGGGATCCATGATTGTATACTCGCTACAACAGGATTCCTCGGAATGAGGTTTTTCAGAAAACAGGAGATATTAGCCTTTGGGAGCTAAAGGGCAAGGTTTTAGTTATCGCTGAAAAACCCAAGGCAGCTAGAAAGATTGCTGAGGCCTTGAGCTCAAGGTACTCGGTTAAGAGAATTAACGATATTCCCTACTTCGAGATTCAAAATGGATTACTCCAGGTGTTGGTGGCTAGTTCTGTCGGTCACTTATATGGTTTAGTGACGAGAGAGGAGGGTTACCCAGTCTATTCGTATGAGTGGGCTCCCCTGTACGCCGTTGAGAAAGGAAAAAGTTACGTATACAAGTACTTGGATGTTCTACGAAAACTTTGCAGCAATGCTGATTACTTCGTAAATGCCTGCGACTATGATATAGAAGGAAGCGTGATAGGATTTTTGATCATAAAGTTCAATGGAGATCCCAGTAGAGCCTTAAGAGCCAAATTCTCAAGCCTCACCTCTATGGAGCTGAGAGAATCCTTCAAGAAATTATCTAGACTAGATTATGAAATGATCGAAGCGGGTCTTTGTAGACACGAGCTGGATTGGCTGTGGGGAATAAATGTTAGTAGAGCCTTGATGAAGGCCGTTGAAGGAGCATCGCGTAAGAAAATCATTCTCAGCGCTGGGCGGGTTCAAACGCCAACTTTAAAATACGTAGCTGATGTCGAAGTAAATAGAAATTTATTCATACCAACACCCCTGTACAACATAGGGGTAACCATTGAAAAAAATGGAGCTAGATTAGATTTAGACCTAATTGGCAAGGCTCCTGAAACAAAGAAGGATGCTTATCTACTGGCTGAGAAGATAAGAAAAGAGGGCTTCTTAATAGTTAAGTCTTACGAAGAGTATAGGACTAATATATCTCCTCCCCCGCCCTTCAATCTCGGGGACCTACAGGAGGAAGCTGCTAGAATATATGGCTTTAGCCCTTCTAAAACACAAACGATTGCAGAACAACTCTACCTTGACGCATTAATAAGTTATCCGAGAACAAACAGTCAAAAACTGCCTCCAACCCTAAACTATAAGGAGATCTTCCAGAAACTATCACAAATAAGAAACTATGCTTCCTTAATATCTGAACTCTTCAAGGAGACAAAGGGTTTTTTAAAACCAGTGGAAGGTAGCAAGGAAGACCCAGCTCATCCTGCCATATATCCGACAGGCGTGCAACCATCTCAGCTCACCAGCGAACAATGGGCCATATACGATTTAATTGTTAGAAGATTCCTAGCAGTATTCGCAGGCAAGGCCATAGTTGATCATTCGATTGTAAAATTTACTTTACCTGGAGAAAGTTTGATGTTCCAAGCAAGTGGTCAAAGAATTGAGAACCCTGGATGGTACAAGTATTACCCGTATCATAAGCCCAGCGTGAGGGAGATACCGAGATTTGTTGAAGGAGAAAGGGTCAGGGTTGACGATGTTACTGTTAAAAAATCTTACACTAAGCCTCCACAGAGAATAAGCAAGATCGGTATGTTGAGGTGGATGGAGAGTGTTGAGATAGGGACAGAGGCCACGAGGGCTACGATAATTGAAAAACTATTCGAGAGAAAATACTTGGTTAACACGAGTCGAGGTGTTGTTGTAACAGATTTGGGACTGGGAATCGTCGAAACCCTTGAATCATTCTTTCCCGAACTGGTCAAGGTGGAATTGACAAGGCATTTTGAAAAACTAATGAACGATATAAGGAAGGGTGTAGTTAGTAGAGAGGCTGTAATAAAAGAAGCTAGACAAACTCTCGGAGAGTTGATCAGGAAGTTTGACGAGAATAAGGCTAGAGTGGGTGAAATACTAGCTTCGAGGCTGGGTTTTACAACGCCTTCTAATAAGTGTAAAATATGTAATAGAGAAGCCTACCAGGATAATTTATGCAAATACCATTATAGAGCCAAAGAAGTAATTGAAACAGTTTATCAAGAGTGGAGAATTAAAGAGGAAGCCTCCTTTTCCGAGTACCTAGAGAGGATTAGAAGGCTTAAGTCGACTGGCAAATGGGTATTGGATGTAATAGAGTTCGAGCGTAATCTAGCTGGTCAATGATTGTTAATTAACTATTTCCGTCTCATCATATTAATGAGGAACGAATCTCCTGGAACCATAGAGATATGTAACCTAGATATGGTATTTTCACAACCATGTCATTCAAGCTGAGAACCTTTCCGACAACTCTATTATAGCTAACCCCGAGCGGTTGGTTTCCAACGAGATCGAAATAGATAATGTCGGGACCGTAATTGTTGTCTCCTTTTGTGACGTAGTAGTAATTGCCTCCAATAATCTTCACGTCGACAACTCTATGTATGATTAGCTTGTTAGAGGAAGCTCTGAAAACGATGACGTCTCCAATATTAATCTCAGAGGGGGATGGTCTGTACGTGAATACGATATCGCCTTCTCTGAGGACTGGTAACATGCTTTCGCCCTTCACAACGGCTAAGGGGGCTTGAGAGCCTGTTATGGTTGAAAGGATTAAAGGGTTTGCAATGATAATTACTAGTACTAGTGCTATGATAAGCTCCAATAATGACACGTACGGCTTTAACCTGGAATAATTAATCCTTTTCATTAAGAATGTCTGATATATCAAGCACGATCTCCTTTGTCTCTCTCTCCTCCGGCTCGCCTTCCAGAACTTTCTTGCTTCTACCTCCTTCGATTTCGAGGGAACTACCGCCAACCTTCAACTTACTAATGGTTGTTTTCCACTTATATCCACAATTTCCACACTGTACAACGCCCATTACCGTGATAGTGATTCTCCCCCGCGCATCTGGAATAGGGGCTACTAGTTGCCACGATTTCACCACGTTTATATTGGTTGACCCGCACCTAGGGCATTTTAGATTGTTGTTTCTCCCGGGATCACTCACGCGAATCACCAGCTGATCTCTAATACATATGTCGCGAGGATTATTAAATATGGAATTGGTGTTAAAATCGTTCTTAGAAAACTCTTCTTGGATCGAGAGTAATATGCGAGCAGTAAGAGCCCCGCCGCGACGGCCGTTAAAGCCTCCACTGGTGGAGTGTTTTGCGCCGTTTTAAATCCTATGAATAAAACAGATGAGACATAAAGTAAATGGATGATTAAATTGTAAATCAAAGGACTCTTGATCTTATTGAACAATAAACCAGTTGTTAAAACCCACGCCGCGTAAGGGATTATGACATATAAAGTTAAACCTATAATCTGGTTCAATGATTAATCCCTCATGGTGAGTTAATTGTACATTACCACACATATATATGATGAATCTTTCGCTATTAAAGACGTTAAGGCAAGACTCATTCTCGATAGTCGGGGCAACCCCACTATCCAGGTTAAAACAATCACTGAAGGACTGGGCGTCGGCATCGCCAACGCTCCAAGTGGTGCTTCGACGGGCGTCCACGAGGCCGTTGAACTACGCGATGGTGGAAAAGAGTACAAGGGAAAAGGAGTTTACAAGGCTGTTGAAAACGTTAACAAAATACTTTCACCTGCTCTGATCGGATTGGACTCTCGCAGGCAAAACGTTATCGACAGGAAGATGATAGAGATCGATGGTACTCCCAATAAGGGACGAATAGGGGGAAACGCTATTGTGGCTACTAGCCTCTCAGTAGCGAAAGCGGCTGCATCTACCATGGGTCTCCCGCTCTATGCCTATCTAGGAGGTTATGTAGCGGATACACTACCGGTTCCAATGCTAAACATAATTAACGGAGGAGTTCATGCTGGAAACAAGCTGGATTTCCAAGAGTTCATGATAGTTCCCGCTGGCTTCAGCTCGTTGAAGGAGGCTATAAGAGCGGCAGTTGAGGTGTATTTTGATTTAAAAAAGATTTTAAAGGAAAAATATGGTCCCCAAGCAGTAAACGTTGGTGATGAGGGGGGATACGCTCCTCCTCTGGAGAAGGTGAGAGACGCGCTTGATCTTATAATGGAGGCTATAAAGACGGCGGGATACGATCCGTGGTCTCAAATAGCGTTGGCACTGGATGTTGCAAGCAGCCAGTTTTACAGGGAGGATAAAGGAGTCTACATTCTAGAAGGTTCCGAGTTCAGTAGGGATCAGTTAATAGAATTCTACGAAAAGCTAATAAGCGAATACCCGATAGTCAGCATAGAGGATCCGCTACATGAGGAGGATTTCGAGGGATTTAAAGAAATCACTGCCAGGTTTGGGAGTAAAATACTTGTTGTTGGAGACGACCTGTTCACTACGAATCCAACAAGGTTTAGGAAGGGTGTGGAGTCAAAGGCGGGAAATGCTATATTAGTTAAGGTCAACCAGGTTGGAACACTTAGCGAAACTCTCGAGGTTGTCAAAATGGCGCAAGCAAATGGATACAGGGCAATAATAAGTCATAGAAGCGGTGAGACCGAGGATACTTCAATAGCTGACATATCCGTTGGACTGTGCACAGGCTTAATAAAGACTGGTGCACCAGCAAGAGGTGAAAGAACTGCTAAGTATAATCGTTTACTTGAGATAGAAGAGGAGCTTGATAATCCAAGATACCCTGGATTCAGCGTCTTTCTAAGGAAACCCTAGAAGGCTAAAATCAGGGATAATATCCTAATTTAAAAACTTTTTAAGCATTAAGGGATTAACAGCCCAACGATCATCAAGCTTATTGCTACGACTAGTGTGAACTTTA